>DATGQB010000121.1:0-9307 GCA_035304405.1 Edaphocola sp. | reverse complement strand
AATTTCATAGGGGAGATTCGGCGAGACGATAAAAATTGACTAACTTGCAGCATTCATCAATATTGTTGTTTTTATGTCGAAAGCGAAGCTGAATCAAATTAATGTTAGTTCCGAAACGGGTACCTTAAGGCGTCTATTGGTGCACAGCCCTGATAGCGGACTGGGAAAAGTAGTACCGTCAAAGGCGCAAGACTGGTTGTTTGAGGATATTGTGCATCTGGATACGATACGCCGCAAGGAATATGACTATTATACCAAACTGCTTTTGTATTTTTTAGATCCCGAAAAAATTAAGGGAAGACTCAGCGAGATTGATGCTGAAGAGAATGGTAGAAATTTTTACAAACCTGACCATAAAGATTTTCATGCTTCTGATAAAGTAGTAGAGCTCCAATACCTTTTGGGGCAGATACTGGAAGATGAGCGCATTCGCCATGAGCTGATAGCCTCTGTATGCGCACTGGAAAATTGTACTTATGAGACTCAGCTGAAGCTGAAACAATATGCTCCTGCTGTTTTGGCAAAGATATTTATCAGCGGTACACATAATGAAAATGAAATGATTTTTCCGCCGATACCCAACTTTATCTTTACCAGAGATATTGGTATCACGGTAAATGACCATATTTTGCTAAACAAACCGGCTAAGAAGGCCAGAACCAGAGAAGCGCTACTGGCAAAGTACATCTTCTTTAACCATCCGATGTTTGCGGAATTTACCGATAAGATTATAGAACTTGCAGAAACTGAACATCATTTCTTGCTGCCTAAAGAAGCCGAAGGCCATAAGGTAACTTTGGAAGGAGGTGATGTGATGATGGTGAGTAAAGATCACTTGCTGGTGGGCGTGAGTGAGCGTACTACTTGGGAAGCTGCCTATGCCACCATCAAAGCCTTATTTGACAGAAAGCTGGTGAAGAAGGTAACCGTAGTAAAGATTCCGAGAAAGCGTGATTATATGCATATTGATACGGTGTTTACCCAGGTGAAAAAAAATGTATGGGTGATGCTGGGCATCTTCTCCAATAAAGCTGTAAAGCATTTGGATGGAGATAGTATTCAAAGGCATTTGGGTATTGGTACCGCCCAGAAATCTAAGGATGATAAATTAAAAATTATCCAGTTTAATATTAAGAACGTGGATAAACCCATTCATTTTGACAGCCTGGAAGAGTTACTGATAGATATCAGTACCAAGGATTTGGGTTGCAAGGAACGGGATGTGCAAATTATCCTATCCGGAAATGATGAATTTCCGTATGATATGCGCGAACAGTGGACAGACAGTTGTAACTTGCTGGCCATAAAAGAAGGTGTGGTGCTTGGCTATGACAGAAACGATAAGACCTTGCAAGCTTTTGAGGAAAATGGTTTTAAATCTGTAAAAGTGGAGCAGCTGATAGACGATTTGGAACATGACCGCATCACTGTGGATGAGATTGAAGATACCATCATACTGATGCCATCTGCAGAATTGTCGAGGGCAAGAGGAGGTTTCCATTGTATGAGTATGCCACTGTTGAGAGATTAGTAATTAAAACCAAACAGTAATTTAATACAAACATTTAAGTTCAGCTTATATATGAGTTATGCCTTATTAATGGTCAGACCTGTACGTTTTGGTTATAATGCTGAAACAGCCGTAAACAATGCCTTTCAGGTTGCCGGTCATGATGACAGCAGCGTGCAGCAGAAAGCATTGGCAGAGTTTGACAATTTTGTAGCTACCCTGCGTAGTTATGATATAGAGGTGGTAGTAGTAGAAGATACACCGGAGCCTCATACGCCGGATAGTATTTTCCCAAACAACTGGATAAGTTTTCATAAAAACAGTACAATAGTACTGTATCCTATGTTTGCGCCAAACCGCAGACTTGAACGCAAAGAAGGCGTAATTGAAGCCATCAAAGAGCGTTTTCAGATAGATAATACTATCGACCTTACCAAAAATGAAGCATCAGACGTGTTCTTGGAAGGCACCGGCAGCATGATTTTAGACAGAGAAAACAAGATAGCTTATGCCTGTATTTCTCCAAGAACAGATAAGAATCTCTTTTTGGAATTTTGTGAAGAAATGCAGTACGAGCCCGTGGTATTTGACGCGGTGGACGAGAAAGGCAGACCTATCTATCATACCAATGTGATGATGTGTGTAGCCGATAAGTATGCCGTTATATGCCTAGATAGTATTCAGGAGCATGATGAGCGTTCGGTAGTAGTGGGGGCATTGGCTCAGTCGGGAAAGGTGATAGTAGATATCAGCTTTGAGCAGATGAATCATTTTGCAGGCAATATGTTGCAGGTGACCAATACACATGGGGAGCGCTTTCTGGTGATGTCTTCCCAGGCCTACCACTCTCTCAGTGAGGAGCAAATAGCCGAGCTGAGTGCTTTTAATCCTATCATTCATGTGCCGCTGGAAACTATAGAAACCAACGGCGGAGGAAGTGCACGCTGCATGATGGCAGAAATATATCTGCCCAAGAAATAAATACACAAATAAGAGAAGAAGGTGTTACAGAAGTTATACATCAGGAATTATGCGATTATAGAAGAGCTAAGTATTCATTTTGATAAGCACCTCAACGTCATTACAGGAGAAACTGGCGCCGGAAAATCAATCATTCTTGGCGCCATTTCCTTGATTCTGGGCGAGCGTGCAGATAGTACGGTACTTATTAATGCTGAGGAGAAGTGTGTGGTGGAAGCGCAATTTGATACCAGTGATAATGCGGATTTTCGTCTGCTAATACAAGAGCATGAGCTGGATGAAATGCAGCCCACCATCATTCGCAGAGAGATTACTGCAAAGGGAAAATCCCGGGCTTTTGTGAACGATACGCCGGTGACCCTGAATGTACTTAACGAACTGACCGCTTGCCTAGTGGATTTGCATCGTCAGTTTGACAATACCGCCATGCAGGATAGCCGCTTTATGTATCAATCTTTGGATGCCATATCCGGTACTTTGCAGCCGGTGCGCCAGTACCAACAAGAATATGAGGAGTATAAGCAACTGAGCCGCAAAATAGAACAGTTGCGGGAGCGGCAAAGCCAGCTGCAAAAAGAAGCCGACTACAACCAATTTTTATACGACGAACTGGAAGAAGCGGCATTTAAGGAAGATGAAATAGAGCAACTGGATGCGCAGTTGCAGCAGCTCAACAATGCAGAATTGATTCAGACTAACCTTTCTGAAGCTAACCATGTGCTCATGGAAAGCGAGTGGGCGGTGGTGCCCCTGCTAAGGAAGGTACAGACCCAGCTGCAGCAGCTGGGCAATTACTTGCCCGATGCTAATACTTTAGCTGAGCGTATGCAGAGCTGCTACGAAGAGCTAAAAGATATAGCGGCCGAATGTAGCAATATGCAAGAGCGTGTAGAGCACGACCCACAACAGTTGATGCGCATGCAAGAGCGGTATGACCTGGGCTACAGACTGTTGAAAAAGCATGGCCTGAGCACCACGCAGGAGTTGCTGGCCCTGAAAGAGGAGCTCTCCGGACGATTGAGCGCGGTGCAGGACACAGCATCTGATATTGAGGCATTGGCGGTAGCGTTGAAAGCCAAGGAAAGTGCGCTGATGCAAATGGCTACAGCGATTTCTGAGCGGAGACATGCTCATGCGGCAGCTTTTGCGGAGCAGATTACCGGTTTGCTGCATTTGGTAGGCATGCCTAATGCAGCCTTTTCGATAGCTTTGCAACAAGGAGCCGAATTGAGCGTATACGGATTGGATCAGGTGCAGTATCTCTTTGATGCAAATAAAAGTGGCAAATGGGCTCCGGTGCAGAAAGTAGCCTCAGGAGGTGAGCTGAGCAGGATAATGCTGAGTATAAAAGCACTTACGGCCAAAGCCTTGCAAATGCCCACGCTTATTTTTGATGAAGTGGACACGGGTATCTCCGGCGAAGCAGCCAAGCAAGTAGGCGTCTTGCTGAGAGATTTGGGCCAATACCATCAAATATTGTGTATTACCCATCAGCCGCAGGTGGCCGGTAAGGGCAATCAGCATCTTTATGTGTACAAAACGGCAGATAAAGATAAAGTAACCACTCAGATAAAAATATTAAGTCAGCAAGAGCGAATAGAGCTTATAGCGACGATGATAGGAGGTGCCTCGCCATCTGAGGCCGCCTTGAAAAATGCTCGTGAGTTGGTGGAAGGTTGAGCCCTATGAGGTCCGCTATAAGCAAATGCAGTATTGATGATTCATTAATAAAGTCCTATTTAATGAGGAGAGATAGGGCCTCGGAAGTATTACATATTTGGTGTAGCACTTTCGAGGTTTTTTCTTTGGTATCAGCTATGCGTCCTTTGCGCGAACTAATTTTTTTCGCGCAAAGAACGCAGAGATTTGTTATTACGCAAAGCACGCAGAGTGGTATTGCGCTTTCTCAATCTTTACAAACGCTGCGTACAGCTTTGTGGTCTTTGCGAGCACTAATTTTTTTCACGCAAAGGACGCAGAGACTTTTTAGGTAAAGGACGGTGGATGGGTATTACTCGTTACAATCTTTGTGAACGCTGCGAAACAGCTTTGCGAACTCTGCGAGAACAATTTCTTTCATGCGAAGTGCGCAGAGATTTTTTTCAGGTAAAGTGCGTAGTGTAGAAGATGCATGATGGCAGACTCAACATGAAATAAAGCATGCGCATAAAGTGTATTAAGCGCTTGAGGAGCGGCCTGAGTACCAAAGGTGGAATGGAAATGGTATTTAGATGTAATTTTTGTTATATTTGATGCTGGAAATACCTCACCTGTAAAAGAATGGTCAGCACCTATGAGTGAAGCATTAAGAAGTTTACTGGCATTGACAGCAGCAGAAGGCATCGGGGACATGTATGCCAAGAAGCTGCTTCGGCATTTTGGCTCTGCAGAAGCAGTAATGCAGGCATCTGAAAAAGAGCTTAGGCGCGTAGAAGGTATAGATAGTGCTCGGGTGAGGGGCTTAAAAGCTCCTGTGGATGCCGCAAGGATAGATGCAGAACTTGAATTTATAGCAAAAAACAATATTCGGGTGAGCAGCATCCTAGATAGCAGCTATCCTCAAAGGCTGTTAGACAATGCTGATGCGCCTCCCTTATTGTATTCAAAAGGTAATGTAGATGCTAATATGAGTAAGGTGCTGGCTGTGGTAGGCTCTCGGAAGAATACTGCCATCGGCAAGCAATTTACAGAGGAGCTGGTAGCGGGTCTGGCGCCTTATAAACCCTGCATTGTCAGCGGACTGGCCTATGGTATAGATATAGCGGCACATAAGGCAGCCTTGGAGGCCGGACTGAGCACCATAGGGGTATTGGCTCATGGACTAGATAGGATTTATCCTGCGGCGCATAGAGAGGTAGCGCTGCGTATGCAGGATCAAGGTGGTTTGATGACGGAGTATATGTCCGGGACCAATCCAGACAGGCAAAACTTTCCGTCAAGAAACCGAATTGTTGCCGGTATGTGCGATGGCATCATAGTGGTAGAGACAGCGCAAAAAGGCGGAGCGATGATAACAGCCAAGCTTGCACTCAGTTATAATAGGCAGGTGTTTGCCCTACCGGGCCGCTATAACGACCCCAGGTCAGAGGGGTGTAACTACCTTATCAAGACAAATATTGCGGGCTTGATAACTTCTGCCGAAGATGTAGCTGAGGAGCTGGGCTGGAATAGGGGAGAACAAAAGCAGCCAATGACCGTGCAGCCAAAACTCTTTGACACTTTAAGTGGGGAGGAGCAAGTGCTCTATGACATAATAAGTGAGAAAGAAGGCATACATATAGACGAGCTGCTGATAAAAACCGGTATGGAAAATGCTGCTTTGGCCAGCCTCTTGCTGCAACTGGAATTTGCCAATGCCATCAGCAGTATGCCGGGAAAGCGTTACAGAGCAGTTTAGCCTAGCACCAAAACCTAACACGTACTTATGGAAGCAAACAAATCTATCAAGCAATGGGCAGAAGACGACCGGCCCAGAGAAAAAATGTTATTGAAGGGAGCAGACTCGCTCTCTGATGCGGAACTTATAGGAATCTTGCTCGGCACCGGTACCAAAACTCAGTCGGCAGTAGATTTGGCCAGAGCGCTGCTCAACAGAGCTGAGAACAACCTCAGTATATTATCCCGCTTTAGTCTGGCGCAGCTGCAAGAGATAAAAGGCATAGGTATGGCCAAGGCAGTAACGCTGGCAGCCGCACTGGAGCTGGGCAGAAGGCGGCAGCAAGCAGGCGCGCTGGAGCGAAGGGCTTTTAATAGCAGCAAAGATGCTGCAGATTTCTTAATGCCTATGCTGCAGGATTCAGAAATAGAACGATTCTGTGTATTATATCTCAATAATTCCAACAAACTTCTGGCTTATGAAATAGTAAGTGAAGGAACCCAGCGTGCGGCATTAGTAGATGTGCGGGTGATTATGAAAAGCTGTTTGCGCTATATGGCCTGCAAGATGATTGTGGCGCATAACCACCCTTCTGGAATCATGAAAGCTTCCTCGGCAGATATTAAACTTACCCAGAAGATAAGAGATGGGGCACAGCTATTTGATATAGAATTACTAGACCATTTGATAGTAGCCAATAACACTTATTTGAGTCTGAGAGACGAGGGGCTCATGTAAAATGTGGAAATGAGTGCATAACTTTTTGCCGATGTTTTATCGAATTGTTATCAGAACATGTACATTAGCGTCATAATAAAACCCGAGGTGTTTTTTTGATGCTTGCGAGCAAAGTGTTGCTAAAGATTGGGATAATAGGCGCATCGGAAAATGAAATACAAGCGCGACAGGGGCTCTGGCTACAAGTGCCGGGGGCTCAGTTGGCCTTTTATGCGGCAACAGAAAGTGCAATAGAGGGTGTAGTGGCCTGCAAAGACTATGAAGAAGTCATATCCCAAGCCGATATTGTGGATATTATTGAGGCTTCTGAGCGTACTTATGCCGTATTTCAGCAAGCTGTGAAGGCGCGCAGAAATGTATTTCTAGACAATCCGTTTGTGCTCAGTGTTGAGGAGCTAAGACATTGTGCATTATTGGTGAAAGAATCGGCCATTAAATGCCAGCCCGGTTTGTATCTACGTTTTCATGATGATGTGGCAGAGAGTCGGAGTGAGCGTTTTCGCTTCTTGGAATCTTCGGTGTCTTTCACTGCAGAAACGCCAATGAGTCAGCAGCAATGGCTGTCGCTGGTAAATAATCATGTAGATTTACTTTCCTTTTTGGCTCAGGCTCCCATTCATAGAATTGGCGCTTTCTCTCTAAAAATGAACAATAGAGAGCATGCCTTGCTCAACTTCAGAATACAGTTTGACAACGGCTCGGTAGGCAACTGTACCATTAATACCAATGCTTTTGTAGAAGAGCAGCTGACCGCACTATATAATGAAAATAAGCAACTGCTCATTTTATGGAGCAAAAATTTACGTCCTAATTATGAGATTTTCGACTCAGATTGCGTTATAAATGCAATGACCGATTATATTAGGAGTGTTGCCATGCATGGCTCCCTCAAAGTTACTATCTTTGAGGCCCTGAATACCCTGGAACTTACTCGGGATATTATCAATCAAATAGTGGTTTAAGAGGTTTTGGATTTAATAAAAAAGAGAAGAAAGGTAAGGGCTCAGCTGATGTTTATGGATGCTATCACTGCTATGATAGCATGGCTAATCTTTTGGTTTCATCGTCATGAGGTTTTATATACCCGCTTCTCAGACATATATCAGGAGCCTAGAGGCTTTACTTTGAGAGATTATTTAATATCTTTTATTGCTATTCCAATTTTTTGGCTGAGCATTTACGGGCTTTCGGGTACCTATTTCAACATTTACAATAAATCTCGCCTACAGGAGGTTTTTCGGAGTTTCATTTCCTCTTTTATTGGAGTGATGCTCATCGGATTGTTTGTCTTCGCCGATGATACCGGTAGTTTTTCCTATTTTTTTGAGATTACCACATGGTATCTTGTGGTACACAGTTCGGTGCTTATTATTTCTCGTAGCATATTTCTTGGCCGCACAAAGAAATCTTTGAAAAACAAAGAGGTGTGGTTTAACACGCTTATTGTAGGCAGCAATGGCAAGGCACAGGATATTTTTACAGAAATTCAGAAAAATCCCAAAATAGTAGGTTATGAGGTCATTGGTCTGGTTAATTCGGACAATACTCCGCTTACTGAGCAGCAATTGGTGCCGGGCTTGCCATATCTAGGAGAAATAGATAAAATTGAGCAGATAATAGAGGAGCACAAGGTAGAGATGGTGGTAGTGGCCTTAGATACCTCTCAGCGTAAACTGATAGAATCTATTCTCATCAAGCTGAGCTATCATCCTGTAGAGGTGAAGGTAATGCCCGAATTGTATGACATCATTTCGGGTATGGTGCGCAGCTCCAATGTATTTGATCATGTAATGCTCAGTATCTCTCCAGAGCTGATTCCCGACTGGCAAAAGGTATTAAAGCGCACTCTTGATATTGCCGTTTCGGTATTGGCGCTGGTATTGCTCAGTCCGCTGTACCTGCTCAATATTATTATGGTGCGTCGTTCCTCTCCCGGTCCGGTATTTTACCGGCAGGAGCGCATTGGGCTCATGGGTAAGCCTTTCCATATCATTAAATTCCGCTCCATGTATGTGGATTCAGAGTTGAATGGCCCTTCGTTGTCTAGCGACCATGACCCAAGAATTACCTCCTGGGGCCGGGTGATGCGCAAATGGCGTTTTGATGAGCTACCTCAATTTTATAATGTACTAAAAGGTGAAATGTCGCTAGTGGGCCCCAGACCCGAGCGCAAATATTTTATCGATATCATTACCCAAACCCACCCACACTATAAATATCTGCATAGGGTAAAACCCGGTATTACTTCATGGGGAATGGTCAAATATGGCTATGCCGAAAATGTGGAGCAAATGACCGAACGCATGAAATACGATTTGCTTTATGTAGAAAACTGCTCCCTGCTGCTCGATTTCAAAATCATGATTTTCACGCTTATAGTTTTGTTTCAAGGTAGGGGGAAATAATCCTTGGACATGCCAAGGCCAGGTGCCCAATTGCTGCCCCAGACAGCATTCAAAGCTTGAGCCTGCCCATCAATCAACCGATTGTTACCTTTGGTCCTTGCTTTACTTTGATTGGTAATAGAGATGTTAAAAAATACGTATGTTTGCTAAGGATTATTAAACCCAGATTACGCATTAGACTCTTTATATAAAATTATTCTTGCTTCTAATCCACTTCAATAGCTCAAAAACCATAATTCATTATGCTTTTTTCACTATTTTGTGGATTATTTGCCATAATAATTTTCTTTTAAATTC
>DATGQB010000120.1:0-7306 GCA_035304405.1 Edaphocola sp. | reverse complement strand
TAAGTATATATTGAGTAAAATAATGCTCTGGAAGTAGCGCTTTTTCAACCAGAAGAAATTTTCGGGTCGATGTAACAAATATGCCGATATGAAGAGCCATGTAAAAATGGCCACTGCAACCAAACAAAATTACACTTTTTTGAGGGCAAGACTTTAGTGCAGTGCATATAATTTTTATCCGAGAGGAGGGCACTTTTTCTGAACATTAGCGCTTAGCATCTGCTACGACAGTAGGCGCCCAAAGCTTAATGGGCATGCAATTTTAGTTAAACCCGTGAATGTCTGCAGAGCGCTCTGGAAACGCTTGAGGGACAGCAACGGAACGCCCGAAGCAGTGCATAGATATAAGTATTGCAGTGACGAGCACCTACAACTTTGCACCGCAGTATGGGTGATATAGCAAAGCCCGTATGCTGCGCTGCGAGTACTTGGAGTACAACCTTAGTGTTATAGCAACATTCAGTTGCTATAACACTAAGGTTGCGAAGGCTGTTCACCCGACCCTCCGCCCTCAAGGGGAACTGCAGCCAATATTTGGAGCAAATCCAATTAGAGAGGTACAATCTAAGAGCGGTGAGGCAGACCCAAAATGAGAATAAAAATTTATGGAGTGGATGCTTCCGTATCCTGTACTGCTGCGATGGCATTGCGCTCTGCCATCACCGAATCGCGGCGCTGCTGCTGTTTCAATATCTCGGGCAGGTGCGGCTCCAGCATATTACGCAAACTGTCTTGGTTGAGGCTCAATGCCTGCGGGTCATCTACCAATGCATACCAAGGGCGGGGGGAGCCAAATGGATACTGGCCATGAACCAGTACGGGCGTACCCTTGGCCAGCTCTGCATCGCCTTTAAGTATCCACTGCTCGGCCCAGTGATACAAAAAATACGCGTCGGCTTCTTGCAATCTCATGCAACTATGCGATGCGGGGTAGCCCGGCAATGCGTATTGATGAAAGCCGATGCCTCCAAAATTGCTGACATTAAAATTCCAGTTGAGTATCCAACTGCTATTGACCGTACTGGTTGTGCGGCGGGCCTTCCAGTTGCAAAAATATAGCTTAGGCGGAGTGGGCGTAGCTTTTTTACCCATATTGGTTTGCCCCTGCCGCACTAGTTTGCCATTTTCGTAAGCGGCAAAAGTCTGGGTGGGGTTGGAAAAAATGATGATTTTTTTTACATCCTTTAAAAGCGAGACCTCCTGGGGAAAAGGCAGGTAAGCATGCAAGGGCAGGTCATAGCGGTTAGGCACCAGTATACTGTCGAGTCTTTTTATATGGGCGCTATCGGTACGGTTGATAGCAATAAGAATATCCAGATGCTGCGCACCCTCAAAACTGTCTTTTAAGCCAAGCCACTCTTTCTTTTGATAAAAGGTATAGGATATGTCCGGTATTTCGGGTGTTGGCTCAGGAGCCGGAACGCTATCCACAGCGGCTTCGCTCGCAGGCGTACTGTCCGCCACATCAGCGTGTTGTATGGCACCATCGCTACGATTGTCGCAAGAAATTGATGCCCCTAATACCAGGGCAAGTAGTGTAGATTGTATATAATGCATATTCAGCGGTTACTGATTCAAATTTATGCAATTTTTGAATAGTAGTATTCAGTGTGAAACATATTATATTGTTATTCACTTTTCTTATGGATTATTTGTTAAACTTGGTATAATGTAACTAAAACACTTACATTTAAAGTGTGTCTGTACTAACTTTGTGTAGTCATGAATAATACCCGATTTGCAACCGTGATACATATGCTCACACTGATGGCTAAGTACCCCGGCCAGTGGTTGAGCTCTGAGTGGATAGCCGGCAGCATCAATATCAATCCTGTAATGGTGAGAAAAGAGCTGTCATTACTGCAGCACTGGGGCTGGGTACAAAGCAAGAAGGGCAAAGAAGGTGGCAGTATGCTGCAAGTGCCGGCCACGCAAATCACGCTGGCAGATATATTTATGGCTGTTAAGAGTGCCCATGTTCTGGGTAAGAAAAACAAATGTGAGGAAGGATTATGCCCCGTGGGCAGAAATATCAATAAAGCATTACAACAACTCTTTGATGATGCAGATACTGCCTTGGTAGACAGCCTGCGCGATAAGACCTTGGCAGATTTTGTGCAAGAGGTCTCATGAGGCCATCGGGAACAAATTGTAGGGCATAAGCACTAAGTGCTTTATTTTTTGGTATTAAAATGTAGGCAATTTTATTACAAATAAATAAAACAGCAATTATCTATGAAAGTAGCAATCGTTGGTGCCAGCGGCTTTGTAGGCGCCCATTTGGTAAAAGAAGCGATGGACAGGGGATTAACTGTCACTGCAATTGCTCGGAATACCGAGAAAATAGCACAGGAAGGCATCAATAAAGTATCAGTAGATGTAAATGACGGTCAGGCGCTTGCCAATGCGTTGGAGGGTCATGATGTAGTAATCAGTGCCTTTAACGCAGGTTGGGCCAATCCTAATCTATACGAAGATTTTATGAAGGGCTCCCAATCTATACAAGCCGCGGTAAAACAAGCCGGCGTGCCCCGATTAATCGTGGTAGGAGGGGCCGGAAGCTTATATATCAACGATAATACCCAAGTCGTTGACAGCCCCGACTTTCCTGAAAACATAAAACCCGGAGCTACCGCCGCAAGAGACTATTTAAACATCCTTAAGCAAGAGCAAGAATTGGATTGGGTTTTCTTCAGTCCGGCTATAGAAATGCATCCCGGTGTAAAAATTGGCCGAACCGGCAAATATCGTTTGGGTACTGATAGTCCTGTGTTTGATGAAAACAATATAAGCAGACTTTCACCCGAAGACTTGGCAGTAGTACTCTTGGACGAGGTGCAAACGCCCAAACATCACCGCCAGCGCTTTACTGCTGCCTACTAAGAGCTGCAATGCCGCAAGCCGGCAATATCCTGCTCAGCGCCATGCGCTTGACAACATTTAAAAACTAAAAATTATGAAAATAGAAATTTGGAGTGACGTTATTTGTCCCTTTTGCTATATTGGAAAGCGCAATTTTGAAGCCGCACTCAAACAATTTGAGCATGCATCTGAGCTGGAAATCGTCTGGAAGAGCTTTCAACTAGACCCCAGCATACCCGAAGACCTTGAGGAATCCCAGGAAACATACCTGTCTAAGCGCAAAGGACTTGCACTACAGCAGGTAAAAGCCATGCTGGCACAGGTGAGCGAGATGGCTCGCGGAGTGGGCCTACAATATCAGTTGGAAAAATCAGTTGTAGCCAATACTAAGAAGGCTCATAGGCTTATCCAAATGGCCAAGACCAAAGGACTGGGAGACGAGGCCGAGGAAAGCCTGTTTCACGCCTTCTTTATCGAAGGCAGGAACATTGCAGACAACCATGAGTTGCAAAGCATAGGCCTAGCGATAGGCCTGAGCAAAGATGAGGTCAGTGAGGCGCTTAGTGATGCGCAGTATGAGCAGGCCTTTCATCAAGACCTTGCAGAGGCGCAGCAGCTCGGCATTTCGGGTGTACCTTTCTTTGTTTTTGACAGAAAGTACGGTATTTCCGGCGCTCAGCCCGTACCGGTGTTTGTAGAGACGCTGAAAAAAAGCTATGCCGAATGGCGGGGCATACAGCCTAGCCTAAACATTGATGTGCAACAAGGGCCTAGCTGTGACGTAAACGGCAATTGCAGTTAATACAGACCGGCCCTCCGGCAATAAAGTAATAATAATGAGCAATGTATTGTTTCCGGCATAATGTCACGGACTATACATTGCTTTTTCTTATTGGGCGTGTCCCGCCGCGTTTCAGATGCCTGCAACTAAATGATAAGGGGGAGAGGGCAAACCAATACCGCAGCAGACGCGGCGGGTCGGGCCATACACTCCAAGTCCTCGCAGCGCAGCATACAGCATTTTGAATCATAGGCATAGTGCTGCTGCAAAGATTTAAGAGTCTCCTCTCTGTTATTAGTGTTTGTATGCGCTGCTGTGGGCTTTCCGTTGCTGTCCCTCACGCGGCTAGCAATGTAAAAACCAGAACTCCAAAAAGACAGGTCAAATTTCGGAGCATTATTGGCTAGAACCTTCACAGATACCCTATCTACAATGCTGGAACTACCCAGAGGCGCCCAGAGCGCTTACAGTAAGACTGTAAATATGGTTAAACAATAGTTTAAGACACTACATTGCTCAGTTTTTTATACTTTTACTTTCTCTGCGGGGAGCTACCTCGCAATCATTAAAATTGCAATCTTTTTGATGAAAATCTGCATCGCACAACAAAACTATATCATCGGTGATTTCGCTTATAACACCGACAAGATTATCAAAGCTATAGACCGGGCAAAAGCAGAGGGCGCCGAGCTAATTGTCTTTTCCGAGCTGGCTGTTTGCGGCTACCCGCCTATGGATTTGTTAGAGTTTGAAGATTTTATAGACTCTTGTACAGAAAGCATAACCCAAATAGCCGAGCACGCAGACGGCATCGCTGTGCTGGTAGGTGCGCCCAGTAGGAATGCTAGTCTGCTGGGTAAGAATTTATTCAACAGCGCTTATTTTCTTTACGACAAGCAGATACAACAGACTGTACACAAAACCCTACTACCCAACTATGATATCTTTGACGAATATCGCTATTTCGAACCCGCATTCGAATGGAATGTCATCCATTTCAAAGGCCTCAAACTAGCCGTTACCATCTGCGAAGATATCTGGGATATAGAAGACGACCCTCTGTATCGCTTCTCACCAATGGACAAACTTATTGCCCACGAGCCGGATTTGATAATCAACCTCAGCGCATCCCCTTTTGATTATCGGCATGCCCAGGAAAGGAAGTGCGTAGTGGCCCGCAATAGTAAGAAATACAAGCTCCCTATGCTGTATTGCAATGCCGTAGGTGCACAGACCGAAATTGTTTTTGATGGAGGCTCTTTGCTTACAGATGCCTGGGGCAACGTGTGTTGGGAAGGCCGGTATTTTGAAGAAGATTATAAATACTGCTTGCTTGAAAAAGGCAGCTGGTCTGAGCCGGTATTACAAACATTCGAAACTCAGCTCAGCCATCTACCTATACCACTGCAATACGAGCCAGAAGCCAATTTGGAACAGATACACCAGGCCCTGATCTTGGGAATCAAAGAGTATTTTACAAAGATGGGCTTTAAAAAGGCAGTTGTGGCCAGCTCCGGCGGCATCGACAGCGCCTTGACCTTGGCACTGGCCTGCGAAGCGCTTGGACCGGATAATGTACACGCTATATTGATGCCTTCTCAGTTTTCTACCGGACACTCTGTAAGCGATGCGGTGGAACTGTCTCAAAACTTAAACAACCGCTACGACATCATCCCTATCAAACCGGTATATGATGCCTTTGAGCAAAGCTTAGCAGAATTATTCCAAGGCATGCCTTTCGATGTCACTGAGGAGAACATTCAATCTCGTATCAGGGGCAATATGGTCATGGCATTAGCCAACAAATTTGGCTATATCTTGCTCAATACTTCCAATAAGAGTGAGCTGGCCACAGGTTATGGCACCTTATATGGCGATATGGCCGGCGGGCTGGGAGTTCTGGGTGATGTGTATAAGATGCAGGTATATGCCCTCAGTAAACATATCAATAGGAATGGTACCATTATTCCGGAAAACATCATCAACAAAGCGCCTTCCGCAGAACTACGACCTAATCAAAAAGATAGCGACAGCCTACCCGACTATCCTATACTTGACAATATCATCTATCAATATGTAGAGCTGAGAAAAAGCCCCGCAGCTATAATAGCAGACGGCTTTGATGCGGAGCTGGTACAGCGCACGGCAAAAATGATAAACCGAAACGAATATAAACGCAAACAATTCTGCCCAATTATTCGTATTTCTAAAAAAAGCTTCGGCTCAGGTAGGCGTATGCCGGTGGTGCCCAAATTTTTACAGTAACCATTTAACGAAGACAACCAGCTCGAAAAATATAAATGACGCTCAGGCAGAATTGCCTGAGCGTCTCTGCTCCATCACCATATTGTGTACCATAATGGTCAAATATTATCCTTTCGCTCAAAATTTTGCCCTCAGTACCAAATAAAGTGCTAATTTGGGTGACCAAATTGATTACATTTTTACACGATGCATATCGAGCAATTAGTTAAGTACTTTAGCAGACAGACTACAGCGGCTGAAGCTACGGAAGTTCAGACCTGGGCACAAGCAGATGCCAAAAATGAAGCGATTTTCAACCATCTGAAGAAAAATTGGAATCCTGAGTATGACTACCGCAAAGATTTGATTTTAAATACTTTATGGCAGCACTCACAAGCTGAGGAGGCTACTAAACCCATGAGCAAATGGTTATATGCCGTAGTGATACTACTGGCAGCAGGAGGCGTCTGGGCATTAACACGCACCATAAATACCCATATCACTGAGGACTTTTATTCCGGATTTAGTGACCCCGACACTATAACATTGCCAGACCAAAACACCATATGGCTCAGCCCTGAGGCCGAATTGCATTATCTTCAGGAGGATGATAGTGTGGTACTGAGCAGTATGGGCACTGTGTATTATAACATAAGTCACCCTCATCAGCAGCTTATCATCCGCCCGGGATACAACATAGAAATAAGCACCAATGGGGCGCAATTCGAAGTATTAACCAGTCCTGAGAGTCTGGCATTTAAGGTAATCGAAGGTGCACTTAGTTTAAAACGTGCTGATTACCAACAGGATTTACGTAAGGAACAAACACTAATATATTCAATTGCAAAGCAGAGCTTTACATTAGATGCCTTACAGATTCCCTTGGAGTGGACAGATGTAAATCTGTTAGAAGCTGTAGCCGAGCTCAACAGTTTCTTTAATGTGCGCATTGAAATTGACAAAAATGTTGACACTGATAAAACACTAAACTACTCCGGAAGACTAACATTAAACGAAGCATTGCAGCACATTACCCAATCTTTAGACTTAAAATATAGGGATGAAGGAGGAAAGACAATCCTGTATTAGTGCCAAACCCACTTCATATTAGCTACTATAAATAAAAGCCGTTTGAAACGCAGCATTTCAAACGGCTTTTATTTATCAACTTATTTGTAGAATTTAGTTCACATATCAGCCCTTCAAAAAAGTACAATAACAGCTACCTGCAATGCAAGGCACATTAGCCAACTGCTCTCACCGTATATATCGGCGGCAGAGTGCTGATAAACCCAGATTACGCATTAGGAATTTAAAAGAAAATTATTATGGCAAATAATCCACAAAATAGTGAAAAAAGCATAATAAATTATGGTTTTTGAGCTATTGAAGTGGATTAGAAGCAAGAATAATTTTATA
>DATGQB010000119.1:0-7656 GCA_035304405.1 Edaphocola sp. | reverse complement strand
ACTCTTTATATAAAATTATTCTTGCTTCTAATCCACTTCAATAGCTCAAAAACCATAATTTATTATGCTTTTTTCACTATTTTGTGGATTATTTGCCATAATAATTTTCTTTTAAATTCCTAATGCGTAATCTGGGTTAATTTCTTGCAGTGGAGTATTTTGATACTCGGTGGCTTGGCATGGTAACATAAAAATAGCGACAGGAGCCCTGCCGCTATTAAATAATAATGTTTGGGAAGTCTTACGGCTTTTTGTTGAATATGCCTAACAGTAGCATAAGCCATCCGAGGATAAGAAATACACCACCAATCGGAGTGATGATACCGAAGCCTCTAAGGCCTACAGAGCCGGAGTGTTTCATGGCTACTAGTGCATAGATAGAGCCGCTAAACAGGATGACCCCTATAATGAACATCCAGGTGGCGCGAGCTACCCAGGCTGCAGGCAGATGTGCGAAAGCAAGACCCACGCCTAGCAGGGCTATGGCATGATACATCTGATACTTTACTCCTGTTTCGAAGGTGTTGAGCAATTCCGGGCTTAGCTTTTCTTTAAGTGCGTGAGCGCCAAAAGCGCCTAATATAACTGCCAACATGCCAAAGATGGCAGATGCTGCAACGGCTGGTTTGTACATCAGAAAAGAATTTTATATTGTTTGAAAATTTCTACAAAGGTAGCTAATTCGGCTCGCATGGCCGCAACCTTCACCTGAGCTTGCTCGTAAAAGTCTTTCCTGCTTGCTAACAATGCATTCAAGGCAGGGAGCTGCTCCTGGGGGACTTTATTGGCTATTAGCGGCCGGACAATATCCGAAAGTTTTAAATTGTGTAAGAGCCAGTCCGTAGGTGCTTCAAGATAGATAACTAAGCCCTGCTTGAGCATATAATGCATGTTTTGGTGAAAGCAGGGTGTGCCCCCACCAGTGGCCACAATATGCAAAGCTCCGTGCGGAGCCAATTCAGAAATTTGTCTGAGGTATTGGCTCTCGAGATATCGAAAGTGCTGCTCGCCATCTTGGGCAAAGATATCACTGATGCTCTGGCCCTTAGCTTGGCTAATATATTCGTCTAGGTCGGTAGCACTGGCATGCAGACTGTTTGCTAATTGACGACTCCAGTATGATTTGCCGCAACCAGGCATGCCCACTAGATATACGATTTGTGGCTTTGTCATCGTTATTATTTATAATTTTGCGGTATTGCCCTTTTACAAAAATATTACTTCAAAATGAGTTTTCGGCTTTCTGTTTGCATTGTCACCAATACCATAGATGACAAATTATTTCAAACCATTTCCAGTTTCAAACAGGAAGCCTTTGAAATATGTGTGGGCTGCAATCAGCTCTCTGCCTCAGAGATTGCAGCGCTGGAGCAAAAATTTCCGGAGCTGAGAGTTGTAGCTATGACCTGGGAAGGCTATGGCGCTACCAAAAATAAGCTGGCAGCTGTAGCTAGTAGCGACTGGATATTATCTATAGACAGTGATGAGTGGGCAGACCGAACCTTGGTGAAGACTTTGATGAGCCTGACCCTAGAAAATCCTAGAAGGGTATATGCGCTGCAAAGAATGCAGCGTTTGGGGCAGCATGTGATTAAGCATGGGAGTTATGGTGCGCCCGAATGGAAACCCCGCCTTTATAACAAATGGCATGTGCAATGGAACCTGGCCAAGGTACATGAAGAGCTTGAATATTTGGACGGCAGCGAGCTTTTGGACGTGCAGTCTGTTGAGGGCATATTATGGCATCTGACGGCTGAAAATATTGCTGAAGTGCAAGAAAAAAACAACCATTATGCTCAGCTGAGTGCCGAAAATATGTTCCAAAGAGGCAAGTCGGCGCATCGATTGAAGCCCGCAATGGCCGCAGCAATGGCTTTTGTAAAGCAATATTTCTTGAAAAATGGGCTCCTAGACGGAGGTATAGGGCTGCAATTGGCCAGAGAGAGCGCCCGTTATACTTTTTTAAAGTACAAATTTTTGCGTGAACTACAAGCTCGCTAAGCCGCCTTTCTGCATAAATTGTAATATCTCATCTACAAACTTTCTGTCGTTGCATAAGCGGGGCACTTTATTCTGACCGCCTAGTTTGCCTTTTGATTTTAGCCATGCATTGAATGTGCCCTTCTGTACATGATGCACAATAGGCATGCGCAGGGCTATGTCTTTATGACGCTTGGCTTCATAATCGGAATTGATGACTTTCAAAGCATTGTCCAGTGCAGTGACAAATTCAGGAAGGGGTACCGGTAAGTGTTCAATCTCAATAATCCATTCATGAGCACCATTGCTATCCCCAGACATATATACCGGAGCAGCAGTGTAATCATTTACTACAGCACCGGTAATCCTACAGGCCTCGGCGATGGCATAATCGCTGTTGTCAACAATAACTTCTTCGCCAAAGGCATTGATAAAATGTTTGATGCGGCCGGATACTTTGATTCTATACGGATTCAGCGAGGTAAACTGGATAGTGTCGCCCAAAATATAGCGCCAAAGCCCGCTATTGGTACTGATAACCGGCGCATAATTGGTATGCAACTCCACTTCTCTTAAGCTCAGCGTTTCAGGGAATTTTTTGCCGGCTTCCTCGAGCGGCATAAATTCGAAATAAATACCATGATTCAGGAATAGCAACATGCCATCCTCATTATTCAAGGTGTCTTGAGCCGCAAAGAAACCTTCAGAAGCGTTATACGTTTCCATATAATACATATCATCATGCGGAATCAGTTGTTTGAACTGATTATGATATGGTTTAAAGCTCACCCCTCCATGTATGTACAATTCCAGGTTCGGCCATACCTCGCGTATATCAGACTTCCCGGTTTTTTCTAGAATTCTCTTAAGCAAAACCAGTGTCCAAGTAGGCACACCTGCTATATAAGTAATGTTTTCGTTCAGAGTAGATTCAATAATCTTTTCAATCTTGCTTTCCCACTCATCCATGAGTGCCACTTTGAGCTCCGGCGCTCGCATCACCTGACCAATGAGGGGCATGTTCTGTAGCATTACTGCAGATAGGTCGCCATAGTAGCTTTCCGCATTCATTTGATTAATCTGATGACTACCTCCTATGGCTAGACACTTACCTTCAAAAAGTTGAGTATCATTGTGCATACGCACATATAGACCTAATACGTCCTTGCCTGCCCGGTAATGGGTTTCGTCTAATGTTTCTTTACTAACCGGGATGAATTTGCTCTTATCGCTGGTGGTACCGCTACTCTTGGCAAACCAGCTGATAGGGGAATTCCATAAAATGTTTTGCTCGCCATCCAATATCCTTTGGATATAAGGTTTCAAATCATCATAATCACTAACCGGAACAGCATTTTTGAAATCACGAATAGAACTGAGATTGTCGAAATTATATTGTTTGCCAAATTCGGTAAACCTGGCTGAGCCTATTAGAGCATTGAACACTGTTTTTTGCGTATCAATAGGGTTAAGCATAAAATTGTCCACTGCGTTGAGGCGCAGTTTCATGATTTGCTTAATAGCTGGGCTCAGAATCGTCATATAATCAGGTAATCTTTGAACAAAAGTAACAAAATGATTTTATAAAAGTAACAGCAGGGTGTCAATAATGATATTTACTTATGTATTGTTGTTTGATAATATGATTTGATTACATATTATTTGGGTTTGTTTGGTCTGTCTGCTGGCGAAGATATCTGCCTAAGCCTTATTCGGAACTGAGTAAAAGTGAGTAGTTTCCTCATGAGCTGTATATTTGCTGTATGAACTTTTCTTTGAACTTATCCGGACGACTGCTTGACCTTAGCGAACCCCGGATTATGGGTATTCTTAATATTACACCGGATTCCTTTTATACCAAAGGGAGAGACAGTGATCTAGACTCCGCATTACGTTTAGCTGAGCAGATGTATGCAGATGGTGCTTCAATAATAGATATTGGCGGACAAAGCACTAGACCCGGCGCTAAAGTTGTTGGTGCAGAAGAGGAGATAAAGCGGGTAGTGCCGGTGATAGAGGCGCTTATAAAGCGCTTCCCGGAAATGATTATTTCTGTAGATACCTATTATGCTGCAGTGGCCAAAGCCTCGGTTGAAGCTGGCGCTTTAATAATCAATGATATAAGTGCAGGTCTTTTAGATGAGAAAATGTTGCCAACCATTTCCATGTTAGGCGTGTCTTATATATTGATGCACATGCAGGGCACGCCGCAAATTATGCAACAGAACCCCCAATACGGAGATGTGGTGGTAGAGGTGTTTGATTTTTTGAATCAAAGAGTGCAACTGGCTAGGGAAATGGGCATTAAAGATATAGTTATCGACCTGGGCTTTGGATTTGGAAAGACCATAAGTCAGAATTACAGCTTACTCAAGCATCTTCGTGCTTTTGAAATGTTGCAGTGTCCGATGCTGGTGGGTGTGTCTAGGAAGTCGATGATATATAAAGCGTTGGGTATAGGGCCGGAAGACGCCTTAAACGGTACTAGCATATTACATGCCTGGGCCCTACAAGCCGGAGCACATTTACTCAGAGTGCATGATGTAAAAGCTGCGGTAGAAGCTGTGCAATTATATAAAATGTGGTATTCAGCTCCCTGAAAATGCGCTGAAGAGAAAAATAAAAAATGAATTTTTAAGTATAACTTGTATATTTAAACCCTAAAAATTAAACAATATGAAATTTTGTAAAATAGCTCTCGCTGCTTTATTGCTGGGAGGTAGCGTATCGGTAGCAGTCAATGCCACTGCTCAGCAATTGGCTGTAAAAACGGTAAGCGATAAAGAGGATATGAAGCAGACCATACAGCATTATGAGCGCTTATTGAAAGTGAAAAATGCCGACGCCAACGAATTAAATCAGGTTGCGGAGCGTGCGCAGGGTATCATTAGCCATGCTATGGCCGGTAGCAAGGCAAAAATGGCAGAATCGGGCAATATGCAGGGTGTAGAAAGTAAACAATACAATGCCTTGGTAGAGCAGTTTAATGCCTTGGTAAGTGCTCAAAATGAAGGAAGCCGCAATGGTGTACTGGCAGCGATGAAAGCGGCCTTATCTTTATTGTAAAATAAATTCGAAGGAAAACTTTGTGGGTTGCCGCATTTTGAATTAAATTTGCCGGCAATTAACATTTGTTTTTAATTCTTGTAAAAATGGCACATAACAATACTGTAAATCAAGAAGAAGGCTTAAAAGAGTTAGATAACGAATTGGACATCAAGTTGAGCAAGCCTAAATCTTCTCGATTCTTTTTCTTACTTGGATTTTTTGGCATTTTCATTTTCGCTTGGTCCGGTTGTTACAACCTTTATACCAAACGTTTTGTAAATCAAGCTGAAAAGGTTGAGGTAAACCCTAGTTCCTTGTACTCACCAAAATATGAGTAAGCGCTAAAGTGATAGTTTGCGATACCCCTACAGCGGTTGTAATATTAAGTTACAATAGTGTAAAGTGGCACAAGCTATTCTTGCCCAAAATAGTAGAACAGGCTGCATCTGGCTATGATGTAGTCGTAGTAGATCATGCTTCACCGGATGGTACCGCCGACTATATACAGTCGAACTGGCCATCGGTGAAGCTGATTGTTTTAGAGCAGAATCTTGGTTTTGCTGGAGGTTATGATGCCGCATTGCGCCAGATACAGGCCAAATATTTTATCCTGCTGAGTGCCGATTTTGAGGTGACCACGAACTGGTATCCACCGCTTTATGCCTTGATGGAGGCCCAGCCCGACATTGCCGCACTGCAGCCCAAGGTGAAATATTGGAAAGACAAACAGCTGTTCGAATATGCCGGAGCAGCAGGTGGGTATATGGATAAGTGGGGCTATATGTTTTGTCGTGGCCGTATATTTGACAGCTTAGAGGAAGATAAGGGCCAGTACGATGATACCGTGGCGGTTTTTTGGGCTTCGGGCGGATGTCTGATGGTACGAGCGGATGCTTACCATCAGGCTGGTGGGTTGGATCCGAAACTATATGCACATATGGAGGAGATTGACTTATGCTGGCGATTGCAGCGCTTAGGTTATCGTATAGTGGCAGTGGGGAATAGCACTGTGTACCATGTAGGTGGTAGTGTTATCTCATATGGTAGTCCGCAAAAGACATTTTACAACTATCGTAATAACCTGGCTATTCTTATTAAGAATGAGCCTTCAGTCCGTTTATGGTGGTTGATTCCCTGGCGCTTAATTCTGGATGGTGTTTCCTGCTTACCATTCTTAATAAAAGGGCAATGGAAGAATATTGCCGCGGTGGCGAAGGCACACTTCAGTTTTTATGGTACGTTGACCTATTGGCTGGCGCAACGTAAACGATTAAAAGTTGCAGGTAAACCACGTATTCGGGGCATTTATACTAGAAGTATTGTTGTGGATTATTTCATAAATAAAAAACAAAAATTTTCTCAGTTGCCTATAGAAACTGAACCAATTAAGTAACAATAGCTTGAGTTTAACAAAAAGTTTGTTACTTTTGAATTTAGTTTTAGATTGTTTATACCAACGATGAATGAAGTACTTTTGTTATCTATAGCCTACTTGTTGGGTTCAATACCCACAGCAGTATGGGTAAGTCAAAGATTTTTTGGAATTGATATTCGCGAGCACGGCAGCGGAAATGCCGGAGCAACCAACACATTTAGAATTCTGGGAAAGCAAGCCGGTATTGCGGTGATGCTTGTTGATATGATGAAGGGTTTTGTAGCAGTTAAGCTTGCTTACCTTTCATTCTATTCTGCCAATGATACCAGTGATGCTTTTACCAATTTACAACTTGCCCTCGGATTAGTTGCCGTATTGGGCCATATATTTCCACTTTTTGCCGGGTTTAAAGGCGGGAAAGGTATTGCTACCTTATTTGGTATGATACTGGGAATTCAATGGATGGTTGCATTGTGTCTGGTGGGTGTGTTTTTGATAATGCTCGTGCTAACACGATATGTGTCACTAAGCTCTATAACAGCAGGTATAGCATTCCCCTTATTGCTCATATTCATATTCAAGGGTCAGGAACCTGCCTATACTTTGTTTGCTATTTCTACAGCTGCCTTGGTGATTCTTACCCATCATAAAAATATTAACAGACTGCTCAAAGGAAGTGAGAGTAAAGTGAAATTAAAGAGGCCGAAATCTCCACGAGAGTAGTATTTGAAGAAGAGAAATTACCAATGATGACAAAAAAACGTTGTTGTATTGCATGCGACAACGTTTTTTTTGAGTATATTAATTTGATATATTGGACTGATTTACTAGATTTGTACCTGCTTGTGGCACCTATCAAGCTCTTTTCAGCCAATCAACATCCATAGATTACCAGTAATGAGGAAGAAAATTTGTTTGTTAGCGACCCTTATGGGTTTAGCTGTATTTGTACCAACACAAGCCCAAGTATTAAAGAATATTTTAGGTACTAACAATAGTGGTCCGGTTCCAAGTAATGAGGTGCTAGCGCAAAATTATCGCACAGAGTTAGCTGAGTTGGCAAATGAAAAGAATGGTCCCCGCACATTGGGTACTGCCGGATATAAGCATTTTGTAAGCCATCTGGAGAAGCGTATGGCGCAGCTTGGCCTTATCAGATATGGTTCTGTAGGCTTCCGCACTGTGTATAAATTCCCTACGGGGCGAGAGCGCACTTTCGAAACGAAATTTTATGTCAATGGTGTCTCGCTGCA
>DATGQB010000118.1:0-6072 GCA_035304405.1 Edaphocola sp. | reverse complement strand
CCCAGATTACGCATTAGACTCTTTATATAAAATTATTCTTGCTTCCAATCCACTTCAATAGCTCAAAAACCATAATTTATTATGCTTTTTTCACTATTTTGTGGATTATTTGCCATAATAATTTTCTTTTAAATTCCTAATGCGTAATCTGGGATAAATGGCGCCAATATAATCACAGCGTCATCCGAAACATGAGAGCCAAAAGTGCGGTGTATATTAAATAGAAATATAAGATTAGCTGTTACGGTGCATCAGATAATGCAGTAAATCTGAAAAAGCCTGCTTGCGTTCCTCAGGTACATTAATAACTTGCAGCTGCGCTATGGCCTGCCGGGTATAATGCGCAATCTCATTTCGGCATATCTCATCCGCAGCAGTACTTTTAAAGAGCTCGATGGTTTGGGCCACCTTATCTTCACCTTCATATTCAATTAAGGCAGCTAAGCGAGCCTTTTCTGCATCTGAAGCGCGCTCTCTGGCAGTAATAGCCAGTATTGTTTTTTTATTGGCGCGAATGTCTCCACCTATAAGTTTTCCTAGCTCAGCTTCGGTGCCAAAGCTATCCAAGTAATCATCCTGAAGTTGGAAAGCAATGCCGAGATTTAGACCAAAATCATAAATAGCCTGTGCGTCCTGAACTGCAGCGCCTGCACAGATCGCCCCCATTTTCATACTAGCCGCCAGTAGCACTGCAGTTTTGAGTTTAATCATTTCGATATATTCCTCGCGCTGCACATTAGACAGCGTTTCGAAATCCATATCCATCTGCTGACCTTCGCAGACCTCGATAGCAGTTTGATTAAACAACTTCAGCAAAGGCAATACCCGATGCTCGGACACATTTTCAAGACAGCGATAAGCATAAATGTCCATCACATCGCCAGAGAGTATGGCAGCTGTAGTACCAAAGTGCTTATAAACCGTTTCTTTACCACGACGCAAAGTGGCCGCATCCATGATATCGTCATGAATAAGCGTAAAATTATGAAAGAGCTCTACCGCTGTAGCGGCCCATAATGCATCCTGCAGTTTATCTCCCGCAAAAAGCTCATGTGCCATGAGGCAAACCGCCGGTCTGATACGCTTACCACCTATAGAAAGCATGTAAGTACATGGGGCATACAGATTTTTAGGACCGCTGTTGAACATGCTTGTCTGAGTAAGCTGAGACAAAAACGATTCGAAGGCCTGGGCCTGAGCTCTGAAATCTAACATAGATGAAAACCTGTATGAATAAAGGATAAAAGTAATTCTGCGGCGAAATTAAATAAAGATTTCGGCAATACAGTTTTGTTAAAATATATTTAGGAATTGCGATAAATTATTCAAATCTTCATATTTTTGTATAATTGTAAATCCAGAAAACTACAATCAGAATGAACAAAAATGCAAAATGGCCGGTGGCCATGGTGTCGATGGCTTGTGTGTTGGGTGCATTTTTTTATGCGGAAGCAAAAGTAAATATCGATCGAGAGGCGGAGCTGGCTTCCATAAGTCACAATGCTAGCCTGAGCATGACTAGCGAAGGGAATGAGCGCACAGTCTCACTCAACGATGCTCAGAAGCTCGATGAATACATCAATAACCTATACAAATCTATAGACTTTAGTAAGGCGCGTAAGCTGGATAAAAAAGTTTTCACCAAAGCCCTTCACGGATATCTCAACCTGAAACAGTCAGGTCAGTTAGATCCTAATCGCAGCGTAATCAGCATTTGCGATTTTAGTCTTTCCTCAAACGAACCCAGGCTTTGGGTGATAGATTTAAAAACTAAGAAAGTACTTTTTAATACACTGGTAGCTCATGGGCAGGGTAGTGGAGAAGAATATGCCACTTCCTTTTCCAATGTAGAAGGCTCGCATCAGAGTAGTATGGGATTCTTCGTTACGGCCAACACCTATTATGGTGACAAAGGCTATTCGCTAAAACTTATTGGTAAGGATGCCGGTTATAACTGTCAGGCTTATAATAGAGCCATAGTAATACATGCAGCAGATTATGTGAGCCCCGATTTCATCAAGGCAAACAAGCGTCTGGGTAGAAGCTGGGGATGCCCTGCATTGCCGGTAGCTCTGAACAGACCCATTATTGATGCTATAAAAGGCGGTACCGCATTGTTTATATATAGCGACAATGCTAAATATCTCGCTAGCTCTAAATGGTTGAAAAAATATCCGCAAATTGATGCATCCGAAAAAATGAATCCGGCAAAGACCAATACCATGCTGGCAGAAGTGCCGCAACTTAATGGCACAGATACTGCCCAATAAGATCAAAAATGCAAGCATTTTTGAGCATCGAATACTAAGTATATTTCAGCTAAGCCTGAGTGCAGATAATGCCTCAGGCTTTTTTTATAAGTCCCGAAAACAATACTATCCGAATAGGATATGGAGGTTGGCTATCGGGGAACATAAACACAATCCTATATGTAGCGGGGGATGTGCGCCCATCGCCATGTAGCAGATTTTTCTAATACCTTTTGGTTAAACCCAGATTACGCATTAGACTCTTTATATAAAATTATTCTTGCTTCTAATCCACTTCAATAGCTCAAAAACCATAATTTATTATGCTTTTTCCACTATTTTGTGGATTATTTGCCATAATAATTTTCTTTTAAATTCCTAATGCGTAATCTGGGTTAAAGGCAAGCGCAAGTCCACTGAGCAACAAGCACTCTTCATATAAAATTGAGGGGGAGGCTTTTAATATTTGTACCATGGCATTAAAAATGCGTAAATTTGCCGCAACTTTTTATATACATAATGGCTATCAGAATATTAGTTACCGGCGGTACTTTTGATAAAGAGTACGATATGATTAATGGCAAACTCGATTTTGAGGATACTCATGTACCAGAAATGTTACAGTTGGGCAGATGCACATTGGATATTGAAGTGCGCACCCTGATGATGATAGACAGTCTGGAAATGACCGATACCGAACGCGCCACCATAGCCCTTAACTGCAAAATGGCTCCCGAAGAGCATATCGTCATTACCCACGGTACCGATACCATGCCCGAAACGGCAGCTTATCTGGCTCAGGAGAATATCAACAAAACCATAGTACTCACCGGTGCTATGATTCCTTATAAGTTTGGTAGCTCTGACGGATTTTTTAATTTAGGCGCGGCATTAGCTTTCGCACAAACCCTGCCTAGCGGAGTATATATAGCTATGAACGGTCGTTATTACAACTGGGATAATGTACGTAAAAACAAAAAAACCGGCTTCTTCGAAACCCTAAAATAATGTCATCCGAAAACCATACGGCGAATTTTGCCCGGCATGCCAAAGAGCGTAAAGCCGACTATAAAAAATTCCTGAAAAAGGCCAATAAGAATCAGGTCTTACAGCAGTTGCCTCAGTTGCATGAGGAAGCCTTCAGCAAGGTAGATTGCCTCGACTGTGCCAACTGCTGTAAAAACTATTCTCCGCGTTTTAAAATGCCGGATATCAAACGCATTGCCAAACATTTGCGGATGAAGGAGTCGCAGTTTATCGATACTTATCTCTATCTGGACGAAGACGGGGACTACGTAGTGCAATCGCATCCATGCCCTTTTTTAGGCGAAGGCAATAAATGCAATATCTATGAATATAGACCCAGAGACTGTGCTCGTTATCCATACACCGACGAAGATGTGCTCATCAAACAGCCCAACCTTACCATCACCAATGCCGGCATTTGTCCGGCTATGTATTATGTAATGGAGCGCCTGTTGAGCCAAGCCGGATTATAATTTCTTAATAACCGCCATAGTGAGCCTGCTGATGCAGATAAGATTTTGGCTTTCATCCTCTATTCTGATTTCCCATACATGGGTGCTGCCACCAATATGCAGGGGCCTGGCTGTGGCAGTTACGATTCCATCACGCTTGCCCCTCACATGATTGCAATTGATTTCCAGCCCCACACAATTCTGCTTTTCAGGATTGATGCAAAGCCATGCTGCCACACTACCTACTGTTTCTGCCAGAGCTGCCGAGGCGCCCCCGTGCAATAGGCCAAAAGGCTGATGTGTAGTGGCATTGACTGGCATGGTTGCCTTTAGATAATCGTCCCCAATTGCTACAAACTCAATATTCAAATGCTCGCCCAGCGTATTTTTAGACATCAGATTCAGCCCCTCCAGACTGATGCTTTTATTATACCAAATCATATTCTTTGTTTTTCTTTTAGTTTAATACATTTGCTTCTTAAATCTTTATCAACACTCAGTTAAGGACAGTCCCTGAATCATTTAGAATCAAGTACTGTATTAGCTTAGCCGCAGCAAAACTATTATAAAATCATTAAGCAAATGAAGAACATTCTTATTGCAGGAGCAGGAAAGTCATCTTCTTATTTGATTGAGTATCTATTGAAGAACTCAAAGTCTGATTGGAGAATTGTGGTGATGGATGCATCTGCAGATGCCATCGCCGAAAAACTAAAAAATCATCCTCGCGGAGTAGCTGCGGTGATTGATGTAGCAAACGAGGCAGAGCGGCAACCATTGGTGGCCGAAGCAGACATCGTGCTATCCATCCTGCCGGCGCATCTACATTACTTGATTGCCCAAGATTGTTTGAAGTACAAAAAACATCTTATCACCTCATCTTATGTAGCTCCTGAAATCAAAGCCATGCACGAGCAGGTGCAGGAGGCAGGCCTTATGTTTATGTGCGAGATGGGTTTAGACCCCGGTATCGACCATATGTCTGCCATGTCTATTATACATAGTATTCAAAAAATTGCAGGCAATATCCTTAGCTTCAAGAGCTTCTGCGGCGGCTTGGTGGCAGAAGAAAGCGATGATAACCCTTGGCACTACAAAATTAGCTGGAATGCAAGAAATATAGTACTTGCAGGAAAAGCTGGTGCTGAATGGGTAGAAGGCGGCCATATCCAGAAAATGGAATACAGCCAGCTGTACAATAATTGTAAAAAAATCAAAGTTGATGGGGTAGGCTCACTGGCTTACTATCCTAATAGAGATTCGCTGAAGTACCTTCGCCAATACGGCATTGAAGATGAAATTCAGACCTTTATGCGTGCCACATTGCGCCATCCGGCATTTACCAAAGCTTGGAATTATGTGGTAAAAATGGGCCTGACCGATGATAGCGATCAGTATGATACCAGCAATATGACTTATGCCGACTGGCTGTCTAAAAAAACAGGTATTGCTATTGCTGAGGGCTGGATTGCACAAGTGGCTGAGCAATATGGCATTGATGCCAAGAGCCTGAAGATGATGGAGTGGCTCGACTTATTTGATATCCGCAGAAATATAAAACGAAAAGCACAGCAATCCTCTGCAGATATTTTGCAAGACCTGCTGGAAGAAAAATGGAAACTCAACATTCTCGATAAAGACCTTGTGGTAATGCAGCACCAAGTGAGCTATGAGCGCAAGGGTATCATTGCCCACCTCACTTCCAATCTAGTGGTAAAAGGCGAGAATAGTGTGTACAGTGCCATGGCCAAATCCGTAGGATTGCCCATGGCCATTCTGGCACGCAAAATCATCAATGACGGTGTGCCATCCAAAAAGCTACATGGGGTACACATCCCTGTTATGCCAGAGGTTTATGTACATGTACTTAAAGAGCTGAAAAAGAATGGTATAGAATTTATAGATACCATATCTTAGCATAGCATTCAAATGGAAAGGGGAGTGAAACAGGTTTTCATTTCCCTTTTTTAAATGCCCCTAGTCATGTGTTCGCTAATCGTGGTAGTAATTGGGGCGTGCCCCGCCGCTGCTCAGCCTGCGGTGAGCAACTGCATCAAGCCACATGTAGCTGTATAATTGCTGCCACTTTTGAACAGCGGCGGGTCCGGGTGAACGGCGTTCGTAGCCTTCGCCTTATAGCAACATTTAGTTGCTATAATACTCGCTTGAACTTCAAGTCCTCGCACTATAAGCTGCAGTATTCCTGAGCTGGCTGCCTGCTCGTGTAATTTGGAACTTTCTATCTACCGACCAGACACTCGCACATTGCTGCTGGTTTTTCCGTCGCTATCCCTCAGGCTACACCACGCAAACTATCAATCTTGGCTTCATCAATAATGCACCAA
>DATGQB010000117.1:0-8322 GCA_035304405.1 Edaphocola sp. | reverse complement strand
TTAAAAGAAAATTATTATGGCAAATAATCCACAAAATAGTGAAAAAAGCATAATAAATTATGGTTTTTGAGCTATTGAAGTGGATTAGAAGCAAGAATAATTTTATATAAAGAGTCTAATGCGTAATCTGGGTTTAATCTTAGGCTATGCCCAAGACTATCCCAGCATGACATATGTATTCGGCGCTGCTTTTATTACCTATTCTGTCACGAGCATCCCTAGCCACTTTGCTCCCAGGGACGAATAATTAATGCCGGGCCTCTGTTTTTCGAGACAACCTATAATCTAAATGAAATAGGTATCACTACGGGAAGTGCTTTTACTACCCCATCCTCTTTGCCGGGTTTCCAATTTGGCATTTCTTCTACCAGGCGTAGGGCTTCTTCATCACAGCCATAACCAATACTTCTCACGATTTTGGGATGCTCTACCTTGCCGGTCTCCGTTACCGTAAAAGACACATAAACTACTCCTTCTTTTTTAGCTGCTTTTGCCTTTTCCGGATAGCGAAGATTGCTATCCAGATAGCGCTGCAGCTCGGGTTTGCCTCCTACAAATTCTGGCTCAGGGTCACTATCATTTCTGGTTGATTTATTTTGAGCATACACCGAATTGGCTATAATCGCAACGGGTACCATTAAGGCACCAACAATTAGTAATCTTTTAAGACTTTTATTCATCACAGTTAATTTATAATAACATTAGTAAAGTTAAAGGAATCTACATCAAATAATCCCTTATCCGTCATTTTTAAATGTGGAATTACGGGCAAAGCCATAAACGACAAGGTCATAAAGGGAGCCTGTAAGTTACTACCTAGGGCCTTCACTTTTTTATCTAGCAATTCATAAGCCTGTGCAGTCTGCCAGACATCCCTATCGGTCATTAAGCCGGCGATGGGTAGCCCCAATACATGCACTTCGCTACCGTCAAAAACACTGATACCACCCCTATCTGCTACTACAGCGTTCACCGCTGCAACAATAGCAGTATCGTCTACACCCACTGCCACAATATTATGACTATCATGAGCCACGCTGGAGGCCAGAGCGCCCGATTTCAAACCGAAATTGGTGATGAATCCCACAGCGATTTCAGCCGGCTGATAACGGTTGACAACCACTATTTTCAGCACATCCTGCACCACATCGGCTTGCAGCACCCCATCTACCACTTTTAGCGTTCTGGTCTGCGTGCCGGTAAGTAACTGCCCATCCTTGGCTTCTATTACTTTCACGCTCAGCGTCTCTGCCGACGTGTTTACTGGCAATAAAACTTGCTCTTCTGAGATGGGCTCACATTGAAAATTGTTGATAATTGCAGGTGTGCTAAACTTTTCTTTCGAGCTGCCGTTCTCTGCAACCAGCACACCTCTTATATATGTTTGTAGTACCTCAAATTGCTTACAATCTTTAACCAAAATAAAGTCGGCATCATCACCCGCTCTCAGCTGCCCAACCGGTAGATTGTAATGTGCTACAGGAGCCATACATGCAGCGTGTAAAACATCATACATATCGTATCCGGCTGCAATGGCTCGCTGCACCAATTCATTGATATGACCTTTAACTAGGGCATCCGGGTGCTTATCATCACTACAGAACATCAACATCTGAGGATGGGTCTTGAACAAGGGTAGTAAGGCTTCAAAATTCTTAGCAGCCGAGCCTTCTCTAATCAAGATTTTCATACCATGTTGCAATTTGCCTAAAGCCTCCTCCAAGCTCGTGCATTCATGATCTGTACTAATGCCGGCCGCTATATAATGCGCTGCATCTGCACCCATCAAACCTGGCGCATGACCGTCGGTCGGTTTACCATGTACCCGAGCAGATGCAATTTTGGCCATTACTTCAGCATCCCGAGCCAGCACTCCCGGAAAATTCATCATTTCTGCCAGATAAAATATCTCAGGGCGACCCATTAACTGCTCTATATCCTGTGCATTGATTACTGCACCTGCAGTTTCAAAGGATGTAGCTGGCACGCAAGAGGGCGCTCCAAAATGAAATTTTACAGCGGCCAATCGGGCATTCTCTATCATATACAGCACCCCTTCTACTCCACATACATTGGCAATTTCATGAGGGTCGGAAACTGTAGCTACCGTACCAAAGGGAGCCGCAGCCTGACTGAAAGCAGTGGGGGTAACCATACTACTTTCAATATGTACATGCGCATCCACAAATCCCGGCATAATAAACCTTTCGGGAGCACTAGCTATCCGCTCAATTTGCTTTATTTTTCCATGCTCAACGCTGATTCGTGCAGGATAAGTACTGCGTTCCGTAATGGATACTAACTGACCTTCTATCTGAAATGAGTTCATAATCTAATGGATGTTATTGGACATCAAACAAGCGCTTCCCTACCCTTTCAGCCACCTGAACTACGCTTGATGGTCATACTATCAAAGTTAGCCAATAATGCTTATTCTGCCACCGAAAAAATTACATGGATAAACGAAGAACCATATAAAACTGCCCATTCACACATAACTAAACGAGGCACCCTAGTAACATGAGGGAACCAAGTTTGTTAGAGCTACCACAAAGCAAAGACCGGAAATAGCCCCGCCAGACCCGCCTTTGCCTTGGCTTTAACCCAGATTACGCATTAGGAATTTAAAAGAAAATTATTATGGCAAATAATCCACAAAATAGTGAAAAAAGCATAATAAATTATGGTTTTTGAGCTATTAAAGTGGATTAGAAGCAAGAATAATTTTATATAAAGAGTCTAATGCGTAATCTGGGTTTAATTCATCCATTTATTATCCCATCACCCCCTACATCACCGCACATAAATTTCCCAACATCAGCGCCTGAACAGACTCACAAAAGCTTTTTTCCTTATGGTTTATGCTGCATTCAAGGGCTGCATTGTGGCCCGTCGGAGTTCCTGCAAGTCCCTAATGGTTTTTGAGCATTACAAATAAATACTGTAGCGAAAAACTGTACCTTTGCAACAATTTTCTCAACAACAAAAAATATGGTTCTATACCCTGCTCCCTGACCTGCGAGTGGGAAAAAACTTTAATACAGATGAAATATAACTTCAATGACATAGAACGCAAGTGGAAAGCCTACTGGAACGAAAATAAGACCTACCAGATAGCCGATACTTCAGACAAACCTAAGTTTTACGTTCTAGACATGTTTCCTTACCCTAGTGGTGCCGGCTTGCATGTAGGACACCCTCTGGGATATATTGCTACAGATATATACGCACGTTACAAGCAAATGCAAGGGCATCATGTGCTGCACCCTATGGGCTTTGATGCGTTTGGATTGCCAGCAGAACAGTATGCTATCGAAACAGGTCAGCACCCGGCGGTAACTACAGAAAAAAACATTGCCCGCTATAAAGAGCAGCTCAATAATATCGGTTTTAACTACGATTGGGATAGAGCCATCCAAACTTCTGACCCTAACTATTATAAATGGACCCAATGGATTTTCACCAAACTCTTTCATAGCTGGTATAATCCCGCGAGTAAGAAAGCGGAACCAATATCCACATTGATTGCACTGCTGGAAAGAGAAGGAAATGCCTCTATAGCCAAGGATGGCATGGACATCTTCAGCGCACAAGACTGGGCGGCGTATGACGAAAAAACGCGCCGAGATGTACTCATGCAATACCGCCTGGCATACCTGGATAATGCAGAGGTATGGTGGTGCGAGGCACTCAACACGGTGTTGGCCAACGATGAGGTAGTAAATGGTGTATCCGAAAGAGGTGGCCACCCCGTAGAAAAACGCAAAATGAGTCAATGGTTTCTTCGCATTACCGACTACGCAGACAGGCTCATCGAAGGCCTGGATTCGCTGGACTGGAGCGAAGCCATGAAAGAAATGCAGCGCAACTGGATAGGCCGTAGCGAAGGTGCCGCTGTACGCTTCAAGGTACAAGAAAGTGAGCGCGAAATCGAAGTATTTACAACCCGTCCCGACACCATTTTTGGGGTGGACTTTATGGTACTGGCTCCAGAACTTGACTACGTGAGCGAGATTGCCTCTCAGGACCAAAAAGAAGAAGTAGAAAAATATATACAATATGTCAAAAGCCGCTCTGAAAGGGAGCGCATGGCTGAGAAAAAAATAAGCGGCTGCTTTACCGGAGCTTATGCCATACACCCTTTTAGCGGCAAGGCCATTCCCATCTGGATTTCAGAATATGTACTGGCCGGATATGGCACGGGGGCCATCATGGCCGTACCTGCGGGCGATGATAGAGATTTTGCGTTTGCGCAGCATTTCAACATTCCCATCACTAATATTTTTGGCGACCGCTTTACCGGCGAGGCTGCATACAGTGATAAACAGGGCACTATCGAAAATAGTGACTTTATCAGCGGAATGAGCATCACTCAGGCTGCACAGGCCGTAATTGCAGCTTTGAAAGACAAAAATATAGGCACATCTAGGGTTAACTATCGCTTGAGAGACGCCGGCTTCAGTCGCCAGCGCTATTGGGGTGAACCCTTCCCTATTGTGTACAAAAATGATATTCCTTATACCATAGATGAAGATGCGCTGGAGCTCAATTCGGCTGACAGAGAACTACCTGTGCTACTACCTCATGTAGATTCCTATGGCCCTGGACCGGAAGGTCAAGGCCCTCTAGCCAATATCGAGTCCTTCGTACACATTCAGAACAGTAAAGGCGAAACACTGCGTAGAGAAACCAATACTATGCCTGGATATGCTGGTTCTTCCTGGTACTTCCTACGCTACATGAGCCCTAAAGAAGATAAGGCATTCGTAAACGAAGAGGCATGTAAATACTGGCAACAAGTGGACTTATACGTAGGCGGTACCGAACATGCAGTAGGCCACCTATTATATGCGCGATTCTGGACAAAAGTACTCTTCGACCTCGGATACCTCAGCTTTGACGAGCCATTCAAAAAATTGCTCAATCAAGGTATGATTCAAGGTAGCTCCAGATTTGTCTATCGCATCGCCGGTACTACCAACCAGTTTGTATCTGCAGGCCTGCGCCATCAGTACGAAACCCATCCGCTGCACGTAGATGTAAGTCTGGTAGACGGCTTAGTCCTGGATACAGCACGTTTCAAGCAGTGGCGTGCAGACTACGCCCAAGCCCAGTTCATCCTCGAAGATGGTAAATACATATGTGGGGCCGAAACCGAAAAAATGTCTAAGTCAAAATACAATGTGGTCAACCCCGATGATATTGTACGCGAATATGGCTCAGACACCTTCCGTATGTATGAAATGTTCTTAGGTCCCATTGAAATGAGCAAACCTTGGGATACCAAAGGTATTGAAGGGGTACATCGCTTCCTTAAAAAGCTTTGGCGCTTGTTCTACGACGAACAAAGTGGCCAATATCTGGTCGTAGATGAGGCACCAACCGCCGAAGAATTAAGAGCCCTTCACAAATCCATCAAGAAGATCAGTGAGGATATGGAGCGCTTCTCTTTCAATACTTCAGTGGCCCAGTTTATGATTCTCACCAACGAGCTTACAGAGCTCAACTGTCATAAAAAAGCCATACTCACAGATATGATTAAGCTCATTTGCCCTTTTGCACCACATATTGCCGAAGAGCTTTGGCAGCAAATGGGTCATGAGGGAAGTGTCATCAAGGCAGATTATCCTAAATTTGAAGAAAAATATATCGTTGAATCCGAAAAGAACTACCCTGTGGCCATCAACGGCAAACACAGAACCAATATCTCCTTCCCGCTTACCGCAGAAGCCGCTGATATTGAACCGGTAGTACTGGCCAATGAAGTGGTACAAAAATGGCTGGATGGCAAAGCTCACAAAAAAATCATCTTCGTAAAAGGCAGAATGATTAATGTAATCGTCTAATACAAAACATTGCATATTTATAACCCAAAGGCTGAGTCTTTAAAGACTTGGCCTTTTTTAGATTAGGGCGTGTCCCGCCGCGATGCTATATTGAAGCCCTATCAAAGATATTCCTGTTAGCAGCTGTCCTGGCTGTAAGTTTTGCTGTTCCATAAGGCGGCGGGCCGGGCTATCCACTCCAAGTCCTCGCGGCCGGGCGCATGACACACGCAACTATCAAAACGCAGCATTTTAGACCTTAAACAATCTACTCCCCTCTCTTTTTACTACACCCTGCCGCTGCGGGCTTTACGCTGCTATCCCTCACGCCACTTACAGTCTAACCTTGAAGACTACCGTAAGGTAGAGCACATTTAAACAAAAAAGGCAGGAATTATTCCTACCTCTATAAATCAATACGACTGACAAATTCGAAATCTATACCGCTCATCCGGCCTAAGAAGCTCGCCATGATATTCCTGATTGTTCACGCTCACTCTCAAACCATGTTGCAAAGCCAAATTCAATCCGGCTATAATATCCCAAACTTTCGCACCTTTAGGATTTTCAAAAGAATAGAATGCACCCGTGACCACCTGATACATATTATAAACGCAGCAACCTATGATACGATATTCAAAGCCGGACTCCAGCTTCATTAAATCTTCTTTCGTCAAGCTGGAAGAAATGCCTGCAATCCTCGATCTGAATTTATTTACATCAACATCCTTGCTAGTCATATATTCACCGAGTTCCGGCAGGGCCAGCAGCGCTTCCGTGCAGCGCCCATTTTCGTATACGCAAAACGAGACACCCCACTCCTTTAGTCCGGACACAAAATTCTCAGTCCCGTCAATCGGGTCCAGAATGACTAGTTTGTCAGATTCATAAGCCTTAATATTACCCTGAGGAGACTCTTCTGAAATTAGTGCATATTCCGGATATTCTTCCCTTATCAACTGCTTCATCAGCTCCTCGCAAAGCAAGTCTCCCCGAGAAACATAACTATTGTCTTCTTTGAGCATCTTAGTATCTCGAAGAGCAATAATATTCCCCAAATTTGCCTTGATAACTTCTATAACCCTGTTAGCAATCACTTTATCAATGTATATATTGTTGCAAAAAATCCAGTCTAGACTCAACTAAACACTTTACAATTTTAAAATCAATCTCATCATCAATATCCAACCCACATATTTTGTTCGTTTCTAAAGCTAAAACATTTCTCCCTAGAAAATCATCGTGCAAATTACCCGCAGTGAATCTTAGTATATCCGTACTAAATACTTTATAACGCTTTCCGATATCTTGCCTCCTAATCATAGACTTCTGCTGATCGTCAAAATCCGGACGCAGAAACCCCTCATCAATTCTATACAATCGTCCTTCAGATTCACATACTGTTCGCACTGCAGACAATTGTGGGCTTCGTTTCAAATAATCTATTCCTTTCTGAACTAAATCCAAATCACGAAAGACAAAAGTCGGTCTTAACCATACAATTATGTCAGGCTTTTCTATATTATATCGCTCAAAATTTATGTTCAAATCAACTAGTATATCCTGCTCCATTGCAGTATCTGAAGACGCTTCAACACCCCTCAAAAATGGCACCTCCGCGCCCTCTGCGATAGCAATCGCCTTATACTCTTCACTGTCTGTTGAACACAATACCTTATCAACCCCCAGCTTGTGTGCAAATGAAATTGAATAGGAAATCAAAGGCCTCCCATCAATTGTTTGAATATTCTTATTTTTAAAACCTTTAGAACCCGAACGAGCAGGAATTATGGCATACACTTTCATAAAAATCCAAAAGTAAACAATTAGAAAAAAATACAAAAGCTCATAGCAATAAACCTTAAAAAATTTGCTATCGATTAGCCTCTTTCCTTCAGAGATAAGTTATACACCAACTTACATATCATGCTTTACCTACTACCAAACAATAAAATGCGCCACATTATTCTACCGCTACATTTTCCCAAAATATGCACCAAAAAAAGGAAGTAAAGATCAAATAAAAAACATCGTTTGACTCCACTTGAAGATATAGGGTAAACACCCATATCTCATCCTCAATTAATCATAAAAACAAAGTGCCATTAATCAAGCACCTCCAAAAGGCCTCAAACCAAAATTCGGCTCGGCTACCGATGCAAGTCCAAATCAAACCGATGGCACGCAAATCATAATCAATTTTTAAAAATTAAGCTAAGGGCATCCAGTCCAGTCTAAAAACTCAATGACTTCAAAAGACAAGCATCGTAATGCCCTGAACGATCGGTTTGCACTGAAATTCCCAGAATATTCAAGCCTGAGAATCAAATTAACAAAGCCCTCAACGTATGTTGAGGGCTTTGTAAATAAATATGGCAGCTACCTACTTTCCCGGAGTTAACCAGTATCATCGGCCATGACGGGCTTAACTACTCTGTTCGGAATGGGAAGAGGTGAACACCGTCGGTAATACCACCATAAGAAGGTTGTATGCTCG
>DATGQB010000116.1:0-3165 GCA_035304405.1 Edaphocola sp. | reverse complement strand
TCTTTAAGGGAAAAGAAGTGGCTATAGTTGGGGCTGGCGATACCGCTTGTGAAGAAGCACTTTATCTTTCCAAAATTTGCTCAAATGTGCATATGCTGGTGCGTCGAAATGAAATGCGTGCCTCAAAAGTGATGCAAGACCGTGTACTAAAAACAAATAACATTCAGGTTTATTGGAATACTGTAACGGATGAGATTCTTGGCGATAAAAAAGTGGAAGCAGTGCGTGTGCGCAATGTAGAGAGCGGTGCGCTGACCGAAATACCGGTTTCTGCATTCTTTGTTGCCATCGGTCACCAGCCAAATTCTGATTTGTTTAAGGGCTACCTCGATATGGACGAGCAAGGTTATATCCGCACCATTCCGGGAAGTACCAAGACGAATATTCCTGGTGTGTTTGCTTGTGGTGATGTGCAAGACAAAATTTACCGCCAAGCCATTACTGCTGCAGGTAGCGGATGTATGGCTGCTCTCGATGCGGAGCGGTATTTGAGCACTTTGCACGCATAATTATTGAACAATAAGTAAAATTTACTGTTATATAAGAATAGTTTAGCTATGGGCAGACCTTGGTCTGCCCATAGTCTTTATTGATGTATCAGAGCTTTCTGCCTCTCTTGTGTCTGGAATTATAGGTCATATTCTTCTGCTGTTGTTTACATAGAATTTCTCAGTCTTTGTTCATGCTCAGCTTTGTTGCCTGCTTGGTGCTGCGGTAGCAGCCAATCAAAATCATAAACTTGTAAAAGTAGCTGAGGTCATTGCTATTATTGCTTTACATTTGCAATTCAGATTGAACGCAGATAAATGAAATTCGAATTACAGGCAGTTTGTCCCGAAACAGGCGCAAGAGCGGGACTTTTACATACAGATCATGGAATAATTGAGACCCCCATATTTATGCCGGTGGGCACCGTGGGCTCGGTAAAAGCCGTGACACAACAGCAGTTACTTGATGATATTAAGGCTCAGATTATTCTGGGCAATACCTATCATCTTTATTTGCGTCCGGGTACAGATATTATTGAGCAGGCCGGTGGTTTGCATAAGTTCAATGGTTGGCCTAAGCCGATTCTTACCGATAGTGGTGGCTATCAAGTATTTTCTCTTTCTGAGAACCGTAAGCTGAAAGAAGAAGGAGCTATGTTTCAGTCGCATATAGACGGCTCCAGACATTTGTTTACACCAGAGCGGGTAATGGATATTCAGCGTAGTATTGGTGCGGATATTATCATGGCTTTTGACGAGTGTACGCCCTATCCCTGCGATTACAACTATGCGAAAAAGTCTATGGAGCTCACCCACCGCTGGCTGGACCGTTGTGTGCAGCGTATGAGTGAGACAGAGCCTAAGTACGGTTACCATCAATCTTTGTTCCCAATTGTACAGGGGAGCACTTATAAAGACCTCCGCAAACAGTCGGCCGAGTATATTGCTGCTAAAGGTGCAGATGGGAATGCTATAGGTGGACTCTCTGTAGGGGAACCTGAAGAAGATATGTATGAAATGTGCGCCCTTGTATGTGATATTTTGCCAAAAGACAAGCCTCGATATCTAATGGGCGTAGGTACGCCTTGGAACATACTGGAAAATATTGCCCTGGGAGTGGATATGTTTGACTGTGTGATGCCTACCCGTAATGGTAGAAACGGGATGTTGTTTACTTCTCAGGGTGTCATCAATATCAAGAACAAAAAATGGGAGGCCGATTTTAGCCCAATTGATAGCGGTATAGATTTGCAATCCAGCAATTACTATACTAAAGCTTATTTGCGCCATTTATTTCAGGCCAAAGAGATATTGGGACTACAACTAGCCAGCTTGCAAAATCTGGGCTTTTACCTACATTTGGTAAAAGAGGCCCGTCAACATATTCTTAATGGTACCTTTGCCACATGGCGCAAGCAGGCTTTGGCTACAGTAAAAACCAGGTTGTAGGAAGAAAAATATTATAGACTTGCTGACAAAATTAGATAAATATTTACTGTATAAATTTCTTGCTACCTTCCTCTTCTTTGTCCTGATGATGGGGGTGATCATTTGTGTAATCGATTATACACAAAAGATAGATGACTTTGTAAAGAACAAAGCACCTACAGGGGAGCTGTTTATCTACTTTTTGGTCACGGCACCAAGTTTTATCGTACTCTTATTCCCATTATTTGTGTTTTTGGCTACGATATACTATACCTCACGCCTGGCCTATCGTACAGAAATCATTGCCATCCTGGCTTCCGGAATATCCTATGCGCGATTCTTGCGCCCTTTCATCATAGGTGGGGCAATTTTATGCGCGAGCAATTTGATTACCAACCATTATCTCATACCCAAGGCCAATATTGTCATGAATGATTTTTTGCGAAAATACTTTTATGACAAGAAGATTGCTACCGATGGGGTACATCTTAAGATTTCCGAGAATACTTTTATCTATGTGGGTAGCTTTAGTTTTACGACCAATACCGGAGATAATTTTACCATAGAAAAAATTGAAGGGGTGCTGCTCAAAGAAAAACTGATGGCAGAGCGTATTCAGTATGATGAAGCAGAAAAAAAGTGGAAGCTTACCAATGTAGTGCGTATTACGAATGATGGTATAAAGGAAGAGCTTGCCACTATGCCAAGCATCGAAATGCCTTACAACTTTACTCCAGCCGATTTGAATATAGACCGCCATATCAAACAAGAGCTAGTAACGCCGGAACTGCAGGCTTTTATTGAAAGAGAGCAACAACGTGGCGCAGCAAGTACGGCGGAGTTTGAGATTGAACTACATAAGCGTACGGCGCAGCCATTTGCTGCATTTATTCTGGTCATCATGGGCGTGTGCATCGCTTCTAAAAAAGTACGTGGAGGTAGCGGCCTGCATTTGGCTATCGGTATAGCTATCAGTGCCTTATACGTGTTGAGTATGCAGCTTACTACCACCTTTACTACCAATGCAGGTTTGCACCCTATAGTAGCGGTTTGGATTCCCAATATCGTTTTCGCGGTTATCAGTATTTACTTGTATCGCAAACAAGCTTCTTAAACCCAGATTACGCATTAGACTCTTTATATAAAATTATTCTTGCTTCTAATCCACTTCAATAGCTCAAAAACCATAATTTATTATGCTTTTTTCACTATTTTGTGGATTATTTGCCATAATAATTTTCTTTTAAAT
>DATGQB010000115.1:0-2209 GCA_035304405.1 Edaphocola sp. | reverse complement strand
CTGGCCTAGGCTTCTTGTAACCGATAATGGCCAATTAACCTATAGGCAAACAGAACATCCTCTTCCACCTGTCCATGGCCAATATTATGCACAATGGTATATCGCTCCCCCTTGCGATTTTTTTGATGGCTTACGATACCTATATGGGTCATGCCATTGTCTAGCTGCCAGGCTACGATATCTCCGGGCTGATAGTCCTTTGCAGCGGTACTTAAAGGTAATGAAAAGCCTCTCCGTTCAAAATACTTCATTAGATTGGGTACACGCCTGTGGTCTATATTTTTGTCCGGCCTGCTCAATCCCCATATCCGGGGATATACCGCAAAATTGGCCTTCATATCTTCATGCACTTCTTGCTGCAAGTCTATCCCAATCTTTCTCAGACTGCGTATCACTACATCCGTACACACACCGGTGCCAGGGGGCACATCGCCTCCGGGATAAGGTATCACCACATATTCGGGCACATAAATGATTTCCGGATTCACAATACTCATGGCTGCCTTTGCAATACGCAGGCCTATGCCATTACTTTCCGGCTCAGCCTGCTCGTGCAAAGCCGCAGCCCGCTGCTGAGCTTCTGCTTTAGAGGTATTGGTGCTACCGCCGCAGGAGAGGAATGTAAAGAAAACAGAACAAAAACAGAAGCATATAAGTCGATTGCTCATGTGCAATAAGATTGAAGACATACAACAAATATAAAACTATTTTTATACAAATGGCGACGCTCTTCTGTAGCCTATGTGGTTGAATAAAGCGTATAACCTCATCAAATATTTACTTAATTTTGAGCCATGAAAATAGGAATCATAGGCAGCGGTGCCATGGGCAATGGCATTGCACAGGTGGCAGCAACCGCCGGACATAATGTAGTAGTATATGATAATAATGCTCAGGCTTTAGAAAGAGCCAAGGCAGCAACTGAGAAAAACCTTAACAAACTGCAAGATAAGGGCAAAATAGCTGATGCTGCAGCTGTGCTGGCTCAGTATAACTATGTAGGCACGCTTACTGAGCTTAAAGATTGTCAGTTGGTAATCGAAGCTATTGTCGAAAACATCGATATCAAGAAAGCGGTCTTCAAAGAGTTGGAATCCTATGTATCTGAGCAATGTATTATCGCCTCCAACACCTCTTCGCTATCTATTACCTCATTGGCGGCTGCGCTACAAAAGCCGGAGCGCTTTATAGGCATCCACTTCTTCAATCCTGCCCCTTTGATGGCGCTTGTAGAGGTTATTCCTGCCATTCAAACCCGTGAGGGACTTGCTGATGAAATCAAGAGCCTGATGCAGGCTTGGAAAAAGGTACCAGTACTGGCTAAAGATACCCCGGGCTTTATCGTAAACAGAGTTGCCAGACCATTCTATGGCGAAGCCATTAAAATTATGGAAGAGGGCCTGGCCACGAAAGAAGATATCGACTATGCATTGACCAAAATAGGCGGTTTCAAAATGGGCCCATTTACCCTTACCGATTATATCGGCCATGATGTAAATTATGTTGTTACCGAAACAGTCTTCCGGTCATTCTTTTACGACCCAAGATACCGCCCATCTTTTGCACAAAAAAGACTATTAGAGGCGGGCTGGCTTGGCCGCAAATCTGGTCGCGGATTTTATGATTATTCACAGGGCGAACCGCAATTACAATCTCAACTCAGCGAGGCAGAGCAAAAGCAAATTGTAGAACGTATTCTGTTTATGCTCATTAATGAGGCAGCTGAAGCATTATACCTTAATATTGCCTCTGCTGAAGATTTGGACCTTGCCATGACCAAAGGGGTGAACTATCCTAAAGGTCTGCTGGCATGGTGCGATGAGCTTGGAGCAGATTATGTGCTCGCAGGAATGGATACTTTATACCATACTTACCATGATGACAGGTACAGAGCAAGTGCGCTACTGAGAAAATTTGGCACTGAAAAGAAACGTTTCTTTGCGAAATAATATAATGGACAATAACTCCACCGATTAGCATGGGCTGCGACCATGCATCATATGTCGCTTTACTGTCAAAGAACTAAAAAAGAGCTTTCCCTGCATTAAATGTGGGAAGCTCTTTTTTCTGGCTTTTAAACCCAGATTACGCATTAGACTCTTTATATAAAATTATTCTTGCTTCTAATCCACTTCAATAGCTCAAAAACCATAATTTATTATGCTTTTTTCACTATTTTGTGGATTATTTGCCATAATAATTTTCTTTT
>DATGQB010000114.1:0-3624 GCA_035304405.1 Edaphocola sp. | reverse complement strand
CGGCGAAGGGCAAGAAAGATCATTGATTGAAGATAATGCTCGTCGCGCAGGTGTGCTAGGGAAAAATCTCTTTATTGAAGAAGCCATCTCAAAAAAGGATGTTCCTGTGCTTCTTAGTGCTGCTGATATTTCTTGCAGTTTATTTCTGGATATACCAGCTATGCGCGCAAACTCTGCAAATAAATTTTTTGATTCCTTAGCATCCTCTAAGCCAGTACTTTTAAATTATGGAGGCTGGCAAGCAGATTTGGTGAAGCGATTTGGTTGTGGATTGGTAACTTGGGGGTTGAACGTCAAAGCGGCTTCGTTGGTAGTGGTAAAAGCAATCAATGATAAAGAATGGCTACGCAAAGCAGGGCAGGCATCCAAATATTTGGCGGAGGATTATTTCGCACGGGATCAGCTTGCAAAACAGTTAGAACAAGTCTTGCTCTTGGCCAAGGATAGGGAGGGAGACAAGGTTTGCCTTCTTGATAAAGTGGAGTTATTAGCTGCTGTTGAGCAATCAGAGGTTCCTGATGAAAGCACTAAATAAACGTATCATGGATGCAATGTGTTCGTCGTTTGCGCTGCTTATGCTTGCGCCCCTAATAGGGTTGCTTGCGGTTGCCATTTTCTTTTTTATTGGTCGTCCTATTTTATTTATACAAGTTAGGCCAGGTTTGGATGGGAAGCCATTCAAAATGTATAAATTTAGAACTATGACCAACAAAAAAGATTCTAATGGAAGGTTGCTTTCCGATGCTGATCGGTTAACACCTTTTGGAAAGCTGCTGCGCTCTTCTAGTTTGGATGAGTTACCCAGCCTGTGGTGCGTATTAAAAGGTGACATGAGTTTAGTAGGACCCCGTCCCCTTTTAATGGAATATTTGCCTTTGTATAACGCAGAGCAGTATCGTCGTCATGAGGTAAGGCCGGGTATTACCGGCTGGGCCCAGGTAAATGGGAGAAATGCAATATCCTGGCCTGATAAATTCAAACTTGATGTGTGGTATGTAGACAATCAATCATTTTGGTTGGATATAAAGATTTTATTCATGACTGTAAAAAAAGTATTGGTTCGTGAAGGTATTAGTGCTGAAGGCCATGTCACAACTGAAAAATTTACAGGTAACTGATAATGAAGCGTTTGGCGATTGTTGGAGCAAGCGGACATGGCAAGGTAGTTGCTGATATCGCTGAATGCTGTGGATGGGAAGCAGTAGAGTTTTTTGACGATGCTTATACAGATCAAACCTCGATGCTCAGAGGGAATTGGCCGGTTGTAGGCACTTTGTCTGATTTGTTATCTGGTGTCTCGGGCTACACGGGAGTGATTGTCGCCATTGGAGACAATCAGGTACGCAAGAGTATTTCTCAGTCTTTGTTAGCGGCAGGCGCAAATCTTGTGACTTTGGTACACCCATTAGCAATAGTGAGCCGCTATGCAGAAATAGGTGCGGGCAGTGTCGTGGTTGCTGGGGCAGTTATCAATGCATATGCAGTTATAGGCTCTGGTGCGATTATAAATACTGGTTCCTCAATAGATCATGATTGTCATTTGGATGATTACGTGCACATAAGTCCAGGGGTGCATCTGGCAGGTGGTGTTAAAATACGTAGCTGCTGCTGGGTCGGTATTGGTGCATGTGTAAAGCAGCAGGTGACGATTGGAGCTAATGTTACCGTAGGGGCTGGCTCTGTGGTTGTACATAATATTTTGGATAATTTGACTGTAGTTGGTGTTCCAGCTCGTCCTTTAATGTAAGTGATACTTTTATGCTAGATACTCCCTTTTCTCCCTGGCCTTGCTTCACAGAAGAAGAGGCCGCAGCTGTTAACCGCGTTCTTTTATCTAACCGCGTAAATTATTGGACAGGTCAGGAATGCCGCCAGTTTGAACGAGAATTTGCTGAGTGGTGCGGAACACAATATGCCGTTGCGTTAGCCAACGGGACACTTGCGCTTGATGTAGCACTGAAAGCTCTCAATATTGGTCCTGGCGATGAAGTGATTGTTACCTCCAGAACATTTCTTGCATCTGCTTCCAGTATTGTGACCGCAGGTGCATCTCCGGTTTTTGCAGATGTTGATCTAGACAGTCAAAATATTACGGCTGAATCTATTGCTGCCGTTCTTAGCCCGGCAACCAGAGCTGTTATTGTTGTGCATTTGGCTGGAATGCCCGCTGAGATGGACGCTATTATGCAGCTGGCTGACTCAAATAACCTTTACATTATAGAAGATTGTGCTCAGGCTCATGGCGCGAGATATAAAGACCGATCTGTTGGCTCAATTGGGCATATTGGTGCCTGGTCTTTCTGTCAGGATAAAATTATGACTACAGGTGGCGAGGGAGGAATGGTCACCACCAATGATGAAGAACTGTGGAAAAGAATGTGGTCATATAAAGATCATGGAAAGTCGTGGGAGGCTGTTTATGAAAAACAGCACCCACCGGGGTTTCGCTGGCTTCACGAGAGCTTCGGAACTAACTGGCGAATGATGGAGATGCAGGCTGTCATCGGTAGAATCCAACTTAAACGGATGAAAGAATGGAAGCAGAAGCGCCAAGCAAATGCCGCTCTGCTTGCAGAAACATGCAAGCAATTTTCCGGTATGCGTGTTCCCGAAGTGCCATCTTATATCGATCATGCACAATATAAATTTTATGCATTTGTTCGGCCGGAAAAATTAAATAATGGTTGGAGCAGGGATAAAATTATTAATGAAATGAATGCCGCTGGTGTGCCTTGCTATCAGGGAAGCTGTTCAGAAGTGTATATGGAGAGAGCTTTTGATAACACAGCTTGGCGGCCTGCAAAAAGATTGCAAAATGCAAAATTACTCGGTGAGACAAGTTTGATGTTTCTTGTGCACCCCACGTTGAAACACGAAGAAGTAGAAAAAACATGCAGGGTGATGAAAGAAATATTCTCAAAAGCATTTATCCAATGAGCAGGCAGAGTATGAGATATTTGCCAAAAGAAAAGATTGTTTTAGCAGGCCTGATGTTTTGCAGTTTGTTTGTTCTGGGTTGCAAGAAAGATAATGTTCCGAACCCCGAGGCCTCTGTTACACCCACGGTAGTTCAGAAAGTCGAACCCATCAATGTCTTCACACCGGAGCATGTCGTTAATCTTACGCGATTGACGATTGCAATCGAGAAATACAAGCAAGAGCACCTCAGTTACCCCGTGAGCCAAAGGCAAAAAGAAGCGTGGGATCGACTGTTCAATAAAGCTGGTGAGGCAGATGCCGCTTGGCTTGAGGCGTTAGTGCCAAATTATATTGATTCAATACCCGCCATTACTAACAACCCTGATAAGCTACAATACGTATACATGTCCAATGGTGCGCATTACAAATTGCTTGTATTGAAGCCCCAAGATTGTGAGTTCGTTAAATCCAAAAGCCCTGAGTTGATTGACCCCCGCCGTGATTGCCGTGCGTATGGGTATTGGACAAAAAAAGCTGTTCGCTGGTAGAGCAGGAATAATTAAAGAGGGCCGCGACGATTACATTCATAAAGTCCTCTTTACTGTTTGAGTGGTTCTTGAGCCGATGTATCTGGCGGAAAAATATTCCCTAAATCCACGCTGAACGTTATTCCCTTTAAGTTTGCCTGCTCAACGGCAAGCTTAA
>DATGQB010000113.1:0-24898 GCA_035304405.1 Edaphocola sp. | reverse complement strand
CTCTTTATATAAAATTATTCTTGCTTCTAATCCACTTCAATAGCTCAAAAACCATAATTTATTATGCTTTTTTCACTATTTTGTGGATTATTTGCCATAATAATTTTCTTTTAAATTCCTAATGCGTAATCTGGGTTAAACAGGGCTTTGTTGAAAAAAGGCAGATGGTTCCAGCTTTCGCCAATACCCATAGAAGATATTACTACCAGTCTTTTCACGCCTGTGGCTTTCATGGCCTCAATAATGGCCCGGGTGCCTTTGGCTCTGATACCCGAATTGGTATAAAGCTCTCTGGCTCCCAGGGCGCAGACTACTGCGTCTTGCCCGCGAACAGTATCCTTAATAACCTCAAACTGACTGATGTCGCCAGCGAAAAGCTTGAGGGCGGCACCGTCAGACTGCCAGGCTTTGGGGATTGCGTACCATAACCGTGACCTCATGCCCCTGCTCAAGGGCTTGTTTGACCAGCTGCTTACCGGTTTTGTCGGAGGCTCCAAAGATGGCTATCTTCATACATATAGATTTAGTGGTGTTGGGAAAGTAAACCATTGACAAATAAGCCAATAGAGGCTTGCCAATGGGAGCTGTTTTGTATCCAAATATAGCGATTTTTTGGTCACGGCATTATTATTTTCTGGTCATATGTTTGTCTGCACACGATATTGGAGCAGCATTTTGGCTAGCAGCAGGTGGGATAAGGCAGATTGGGTTAGCGGCGATACGGAGTAGATGTGTATTGTATGGGGCAATGTGGAAATGGTGCTCAAACTGCGTGAGGGACAGCGACGTAAAGCCCGCAGCAGGGCGCAACGAAGTGGAGCGCTGTGAGGACTTGGAGTTAATGGCCCGACCCGCCGCCCCGAATAGGGCCGATGCTTGTATTACGAAACCAAACAAAGGGGCTGTGCCCCATGCTGCCGCGGCGGGGCACGCCCTGAAAAAAATGAAATTATGGGTGCTTTTTGGTTGAATTTGTATGGTGCTTTTATAGCTTATTTAAATATCGCAAATGTTTAAAATCATTACCTTTGCGCCATGGAAAGACCAGTAAGAGTGCGCTTTGCACCGAGCCCTACGGGAGGCTTGCATTTGGGTGGTGTTCGCACCGTATTATTCAACTATTTATTTGCTAAAAAACATAACGGTACCTTCGTTTTACGTATAGAAGATACCGACCAAACCCGCTATGTGCCGGGTGCGGAGGAGTATATTTTTGAATGCCTGAACTGGGCCGGACTGGAACCAGATGAAAGTCCGCTGAAACCAGGTGCTTACGCGCCATATCGCCAGAGTGAGCGCAAACCTATGTACCGCCAGTATGCAGAGCAATTGGTAGCTCAGGGCAATGCCTATTATGCATTTGATACGCCGGAAGAGCTGGAGGCTATGCGTAATGCACTGAAATCTCCTGAAAATCCTTCTCCGCAGTATGATAGCAAGACTCGTATGCAAATGCGCAACTCATTATCGCTGCCTGCGGATGAAGTACAGCGCTTAATAGATGCGGGTACGCCTTATGTCATCAGAATTAAAATGCCGGAGAATGAAACTGTGCATTTTACCGACCTGATTCGTGGTGAGATAGCTCACGAAACCAATGTGGTAGACGACAAAGTGTTGCTGAAAAGCGATGGTATGCCTACCTACCATTTGGCTGTAGTAGTGGATGATTATTTGATGAAAATTACCCACGCTTTTAGAGGTGAAGAGTGGTTGCCTAGTGCTCCCATACACATCATGCTCTACAAATATCTGGGCTGGGAAGCAGAAATGCCACAGTGGGCACACTTGCCGCTGATATTGAAACCGGATGGTAATGGTAAGCTGAGCAAAAGAGATGGTGACAGACTGGGATTCCCGGTATTTGCCATGGACTGGTTAGACCCAAAATCCGGCGAGCTGACCCAAGGTTTTAAAGAAAAAGGATTCTTACCTGAGGCTTTTGTCAACATGTTGGCCATGCTTGGCTGGAGCTCAGGCACAGAGCAGGAAATCTTTACCTTGGCAGAGCTGGAGCAAGCTTTTGACATGAGCCGTGTGAACAAAAGTGGAGCCAAATTTGACTACGAAAAAGCTAAATGGTATAACCATCAGCATATTTTGCGGGCAGATAATCAGCGTTTAGCCTCACTTACCAAACCATTTATGGAGGCTGCCGGCATCAGCATAACTGATGAACAAAAACTGGCAGAGGCTATAGCACTTACCAAGGAACGCTGCCACTTGCTGAGCGATTTTGTAGCCCAAGCCGGATTTTTCTTTCAGGCACCAACAGCACCCGCATGGGAACTGATAAAAGATAAATGGAACCCTGCCAAAACTGAGGTGATGCAGGCATGGGTGGCACAGCTGGAGCAGCAGAGCGACTGGAATGCGGAAAGTATGGAGCAGGCATTGGTACAGATAGCTACAGACAAGGGCGTTAAAAAAGGCGAAATCATGATGCCATTGAGAATAATGCTTGTGGGCGGAAAATTTGGCCCCGGAGTGTTTGATATCGCTCAATTTATTGGTATTGCCGAGACCAAAGCCCGTGTGTTCAGAGGCCTGGAAGCCATGGCATAGGTTCAGAATGGGGTGTTTTACTACCGTTTCGCAGCTGCTAGTTGTAATAGCTGTAGAAAAATAGTATCTTTGTAATAGTTTTTTGTGAAAAATATTGAATATGAGCAACGAAGCTTTAGAACTGGCTTTCCAGAAAAAAATAGACGATGAGCTTAAAATTGAGCCCAAAGACTGGATGCCCGAAAAATATAGGCAAACGCTGATACGCCAAATAGCACAGCACGCCCACAGTGAAATTGTAGGTATGCTGCCTGAGGGCAACTGGATTACCCGCGCCCCATCTTTGAGGCGCAAAGCGGTACTTCTGGCCAAAGTTCAGGACGAGGCAGGTCATGGCTTGTATTTATATTCTGCTGTAGAAACATTGGGCGTATCCAGAGATGAATTGTTAGACCAATTGCACAACGGTACCGCCAAATATTCCTCAATATTCAACTATCCTACCCTCACCTGGGCCGACGTAGGCGCTATAGGCTGGCTGGTGGATGGTGCGGCTATTATGAATCAGGTGCCGCTTTGCCGCTGCTCTTATGGTCCCTATAGCCGAGCGATGATACGCGTGTGTAAAGAGGAGAGTTTCCATCAGCGTCAGGGTTATGAAATCATGCTTACACTGGCTAATGGTACTCCCGCTCAGAAAAAAATGGCTCAGGATGCCCTGAATCGCTTCTGGTGGCCGGCACTCATGATGTTTGGTCCAAACGATGCTGACAGCCCGCATTCGCAACAGAGCATGAAATGGAAAATTAAGCGCTTTTCTAACGATGAACTACGTCAGAAATTCGTAGATGTAACTGTAGAGCAAGCTAATATATTGGGTCTTACCATTCCTGACCCTGAATTGAAATGGAATGAAGAGCGCGGCCACTACGATTTCGGCCCTATCAACTGGGATGAATTCTGGAATGTAGTAAAAGGTAATGGCCCTTGTAACCGTCAGCGTTTAGAAGCGCGTAAAAAAGCATGGGAAGATGGCGCTTGGGTGCGTGAAGCAGCGCTGGCCTATGCACAGAAAAAAGCTAACAGAAAAAGTGCCGCTTAGTTGAGGCATATCATAAATGATAAGAGGCAGTCGTAGCTTACGGCTGCCTCTTATCATTTTGTGAAGGCAGCCCAGTGGGCATTTTTACCGGAAAGAAATCATTTCTGCCCCCCTGAAAATTGAATAAAGCGCCTTTGTATGATAAACCTTCGCTAGGGTTCTAACATTGTATTAAAATATGCAACAGTTTTTTGCGATGGCGGCCCAAGCGCCCTACTGCCTACCAGCTTTAGCATGCCCCTACCGTTTTATTACACGCAGTCACCCGAGGTGCTGGTCATTGTGAGGATTTGATAATCTGTCTGATGTGGCAGCAGCGGCCTATGAATGTTATGTTTGATGCTTCGCTGGCAACTTAAGCGGGTTCATTTTTTTGACAATATTTATGTCTTGTAGCTTTAATTTGTTGTTTTAACTTTGCAGGACTTAAAAATTTTACAAAAATGTCAACTGCAGTTAATAATCCTTCTTATGACGTAGTTCTGGTAGGTGCAGGTATCATGAGTGCTACACTCGCCGCAATGCTAAAAATGCTCGAGCCGGAATTTTCAATCGCTGTTTACGAAAGACTGGAAGGAATCGCAGAGGAGAGCTCCAGTGCATGGAACAATGCCGGTACTGGTCATGCTGCGCTATGTGAGCTAAACTACACCCCTCAGAAGCCAGATGGCTCCATTGATGCCACTAAGGCATTTGACATCAATGAGCAGTTTGAGTTGTCCAAGCAATTATGGGCCTATATGCTCGATAAGGGATATATCAAAAATGCCACAGATTTTCTTAACCAGACTCCACATATGAGTTTTGTGATAGGTGAGAAAAACATTGGCTTTCTAAAAAAACGCTATGAGATACTGAATAAGCATCACTTTTTTAAAGCTATGCGCTATTCAGAAGACAAAGATACCATAGCCAAATGGGCGCCGCTGATTATAGAAGGTCGTGACCCTAATGAAAAGGTCGCCGCTACTTATATGGCTACCGGCACGGATGTCAATTTTGGCAAACTTTCAGAATTATTGTTTGATTTTGTGCGTTCCAGATCTAAGGTTGACTTCCACTTTGCACACGAAGTAAAAGATCTGAAAAAGCAATCCAATGGTAGCTGGAATGTAAAAGTGAAAGATACACGCTCCGGTACATCTAAAATAGTAAATGCAAAATTTGTATTCGTGGGCGCAGGTGGTAGAGCATTACCATTGATTCAGAAATCGGGTATTGAAGAAGGCAAGGGTTTGGGTGGCTTCCCTGTGAGCGGACAATGGTTGCGTTGTACCAATCCGGATATTATAGCACGCCATGCGGGCAAAGTATATGGTAAGGCAGCTGTAGGCGCTCCGCCAATGTCGGTGCCACACCTGGATACCCGTATGATTAATGGTAAAAAGGAATTACTCTTTGGACCATATGCCGGATTCTCTACTAAATTCTTAAAACAGGGCTCTTTCTGGGATTTACCTAATTCTATCAGGCTGGACAATATCTATCCTATGGTGCGTGCCGGTCTGGCCAATGTGCCACTGACCAAATACCTTATTAAAGAGGTGATGCAAAAACCTGCGGACAGAATGGCATCACTTAGAGAATACTTCCCCAATGCTAAAGATGAAGACTGGAAACTGGAGATTGCCGGTCAAAGGGTGCAGGTGATTAAGAAAGACCCAAATAAAGGAGGTATTCTACAATTTGGTACAGAAGTCATTACTGCAGCAGACGGTAGTATAGCAGCATTATTGGGAGCCTCTCCAGGTGCTTCTACCGCTGTACCGATTATGATTAAATTGATAGAGCGCTGCTTTAAGTCACAGCTGAGCACGCCAAGCTGGAAAAATCGTATGCAGGAGATGATACCGTCTTATGGTAAATCTCTGAAGGAGGATGCGGGACTAGCAGCAGAAATTATAGCTGCTTCCAATCAGAAACTGAGGATAAAGTCTGACATTTAGGCACTAAACAGTAAAAAAATTGCATGAATTTTGGGCTTTTTATAATAATTTTATGAAATTGCTTTAAAAATTGATGAAAATATTTTACTTTCATGCCTCAATTTAACAGACCAGCTATGCAGAACAGATTACGTAATGCTCTAAATATAGGATTACTAGCTTCTCTTGCCTTGTTTTCTGCGGGTGAAGCTCAGGCTCAATTGACCAAACGTGAACAAAGGCACGCTTGGTTGCAACCGGATATTAAGTATGTTGATCAGAGAAGTTTCTCGCTTGGTGTTACTTACGGCATGACGGATTTATGGGCAGATGTGGGTACGAAAGAAGTAATAGATCACTATTCCAGCAGCGACTATTGGGAAAATATTAAAGGCATGGGAGGTATCTTTATTAAGTACACACACATACCGGGAGTAGCTGCCCGCTTGGGTGTATCCAACGGTACATTATATGCCAATGATAAATGGAATGAGTCTAAAGCCAGATCTGCTACCAACAGATATGATGATCCTGTACAACGCTACTACCGTAATTTGGATGTAAAGACAAATGTTTGGGAAGGAACTTTTATGTTTGAAATCAGTCCTTTCCAAGCTTTTGGCAACTGGGAGTTTGGCAAGCTCGCGAACGCGAGATTCCAGCCTTATCTGATGGCTGGTATCGGTGGCATATATTTCAACCCCAGAGGAACGCTAATCAAAAACTTTGAAACCGGTCAAAAAGAATGGGTGGACCTGAGACCTCTGGCTACAGAGGGTCAAAATTTTGACAAACCGGGATATCCTGAACCATATAGCCGTTACGCAATTGTGGTGCCTGCCGGGCTGGGTTTCCGTGTAGATATTGGTCGTAGTTTTGCCATCGGTCTGGAATATGTGATGCGCTATACGTTTACCGATTATCTTGATGATGTAAGCGGTAAATATATAGACCCAATACGTTTTGACATCGCTTACATCGATGATCCGGTGAAAAGGTCTATGGCTCGTCAGATGGCAGACCGTACAGGAGAATTACTTCCCGGAGTACAAAATGCTCCCGGCTCTTACAGAGGAGATCCGTCCAACAACGATATGTATTCCACCATTTCTCTCAACTTCTATTGGCGCATTACTAAAAAAGCCATTCCTTGGTGGAGGTAATTAATAAAACTGGTAAATAACTGATAATTGAAAAAACGCTGTACGATTTCACAGCGTTTTTTCGTTTGTAATATAACGTTAAAGCCCGGAGGCGTAAATTATGATAGGATATCTGAATGGTAAATTAGTAGCCCTCTCTCCTACGCAGACTTTTGTGGATGTAAACGGGATAGGCTATGAGGTTCAACTAACGTTGAATACCTATGAACAGATTAAGGATAAAGAATCGGTATTATTATACACTCATTTGCAAATCAGAGAGGATGCCTGGGTACTGTATGGCTTTGCTACAGAGCATGAAAAAGAGGCTTTTCAGAAATTACTCAGTGTATCTGGTGTGGGTGCGGCTACGGCCAGGGTTCTGCTTTCTTCACTTACTCCCGATGAGCTGGCAAGAATTGTAGCCTCAGGAGACAGCAAGAGCCTTGAAAAAGTAAAAGGGATAGGAGCCAAGTCGGCACAGCGTATCATTTTGGAATTAAAAGGGAAACTGCTTCCGGGGGCTGTAGCGCTCACGGGCGTACCCGCCGCCGGCCCATCGAATGTCAATGCCGTGTCTGATGATGCATTGCTCGCATTGGTAGGGCTGGGCATTCCTAAGGCGAATGCTGAAAAAGCGGTGCGCAAGTCTTTGGAATCACTTTCAGAAGATGTAAGTGTGGAAGAACTTATCAAAACAGCACTGAAAAATATCTAAATAAAATAAGTAGTTTTATTGCCTAGTGTCTAATTTTTGTAGAAGAAAGTTGAAGCAGAAGAAAAAGATAATCAAAATAAGCTCAATTCTAGGAGTTGTAGGTGCGGCTGCGCTCGTATCTAATCTGGCCATTGGTGGCTTTGAGTATACCTGGTTTGCGGAGCTGAACGGATTGGCCGGGTCGCAACAAGAACTGACTGCGGAGCAGGATACCCTGCGCTTTCCCATAAAAGATAAGCCCGTGGCCGGTCCGGGCAAGGAAGACTCTGCCGCCTCTGCCATCTATTTTGACTTTAAAGACCCGGAGAATATCAAAGAGGTGGTTGAGTATGACCCAGATTCTAATGCCTATCATTTTTATCAAAAATTAGGCGACCGTCTCTTGCGCTACCCCAACACGCTAAGCTTTGATGAATATTATAAATATCGCTCTCGGCAAGATGAAAACGCTTACTTTCAGGAGCGCCTGCAGGCCCTCAGCATGTTCAACCAAAAGCCTGAGTTGCCCGCACTTTATAAGGAAGGCGTCTTCGACAGACTCTTTGGTGGCACTAAACTTAGTGTAAAGCCTCAGGGAAACCTAGTGGTGTCGGCAGGTATTTTCTCGCAAAACTTAAAAAACCCTAATATCCCTCTTCGCAATCAGCGCTATACCATCCCAGATTTTGACATGCAAATGAATGTGAATCTGGTGGCGCAGATAGGTGATAAAATGAAACTGAACATTTCCAATAATACGCTATCAAACTTTGGTGGCATGCAGGAAATGCGTCGACTGGAATATACCGGGAAGGACGATGAAATCATTAAAAAGATTGAACTAGGCAATACCAGCTTTCCCTTGCGCAGTGCGCTCACCCCTGGTGTGGCTTCACTCTTCGGTATCAAGGTGCAATCACAATGGGGAAAGCTTTGGATGACGAATGTACTCTCTCAGCAGAAGTCGCAAAGGCGCTCTATGACCACTCGTGGAGGAGCAATGACTCAGCAGTTTGAAATTGCTATCAATGACTATGAAGAGAACAAGCACTTTTTACTAGGACAGTATTTTGTTGAAAATTATGATAAAGCACTAGAGAATTTTCCGGTTATCAATTCTCAGGTGGTGATTAATAAGGTAGAAGTCTGGGTCACTAATAGAACCGGTTCCACTCAGGGCATTCGCGACGCACTTGCGTTTATGGATTTGGGTGAGGCCAACCCTTATAATAACTCTTTGCGTACCGGCAGTCCTAACAGTCTGCCCGACAATAGAGTGAATGCGCTATATGATAATCTGTACCAGAATCCGCTTACCCGAAATCAAGGTACTGCCAATCAGGCTGTACTTTCTATGGGCTTGAAGGAAGGGGAGCAGTTTCAGAGGGTAACCATGCGAAAGCTTACCGAGAATGAATATACTTTTCATCCTCAGCTGGGATATATATCCTTGGTAACCATGAATCCCAATCCAGATGATGTTGTAGCTGTCGCTTACCGCTATACTTATAATGGAAAGGTGTATCAGGTGGGTGAGTTTTCAGAAGATCTGCCACCAGATACAGCAGCTCAAAAGATTATATTCTTAAAACTTCTTAAAGGAACAGCCCATAGAGTCAACCTTCCTATCTGGGATCTGATGATGAAGAATATTTATGCCATTCAAGGTATGAATATCTCTAAGGAGCGTTTCAGATTAAATGTGGTATACCAAGACCCCGGCGGTGGAAACAAACGCTTCCTGCCGGAAGGGCCAAACGCCGGTGTGCCGATTATTTCACTATTAAATCTTGATCGCTTAAATCCTCAAAACGACCCCTTCCCGGATGGCGTTTTCGATTTTGTAGAAGGTATTACGGTTAATACAAGATACGGCAAGCTCATCTTCCCTACTCTACAACCTTTTGGTAGTACACTCAAAGAAGCACTGGGTAATGATCCGGCCTTGGAAAGAAAATACCTGTATCAGGTTCTGTATGATTCTACCAAAGCAGTGGCGCTACAACAACAGCAGAACAACAGATTCTTAATTAAAGGTGAATTCCAGTCTGCCGGTGGTGGTGCAGAATTCCGCCTCAATGGTTTCAATATTCCTCCCGGCTCGGTGACTGTCTCTGCCGGAGGACAAACGCTCATGGAAGGCACCGACTATTCTGTTGACTATAACATGGGTGTGGTGCGCATTCTTAACCAGGGCATTCTACAGTCCGGACAAGACATCACAGTATCTTATGAGGATAACGGCGGCTTTGGTCAGAATATCCAAAACTTTACCGGTACCCGGCTGGATTACTATGTAAATGAAAAACTTGCCTTGGGCGCCACTTATATGAGGCTCACAGAGCGGCCATACACCCAAAAAGTGACCAGTGGTTTTGACCCAATTAAGAATACGGTACTTGCTGCAGATGTAAACTATCAGTCGGAAGCGCCCTGGCTCACTCGTGCTTTAGACAAGCTACCTTTTTATAGTACCTCTGCCCCCTCACTGGTTTCTGCCAGCGTGGAAATGGCGGGCATCTTTCCTGGCCACCATAAATTTGTAGATTTGGAAGGCGATGAGGGTGGCACTACTTATGTAGATGATTTTGAAGGTGCAGGCAACCAGTATGATGTACGCTATCCCGCCAACAACTGGGGGCTGGCCAGTGTACCTTTGGATGCAGTGGGTCCTAATAACAATATTTTGTTTCCGGAGGCAGGTTTGCTTAACGATTTGCGATCTGGTATGAACAGAGCGCAGCTCTCATGGTATATGATAGACCCTCAGCTCAACGATGGCAGCCCATTTGCACCAAATAGCGTGAGAAATGATACTACCCGCCAGGATTATTGGCGCCAGATATTGTATAAAGAGGTGTTCCCAAATTTTTCTAGTCAGAATGCTGCTCAGAATATTCTCACTACACTAGATTTGAACTATAATCCTAAACTGCGTGGCCCGTATAACTTTGATGCGAGAGATGTGGACCCTGCCAGCGGAGATTTGTTGTTCCCTGAGCGCAGATTTGGAGGTATCCAGCGCTACCTGGAGCAAAATGATTTTGAGCAAAGCAATGTAGAGTATCTTACCTTCTGGCTTTTGGATCCTTTTATATATAATCCCAACAGCACTGGTGGGTACCTGTATTTTAATCTCGGTGATGTTTCTGAGGATGTACTTAAAGACTCTCGCCTATCTTTCGAAAATGGTATTCCTTATCCCAAGACCTTGGATAAGTTGGATGCTTCGGTTTGGGGATATGCACCAAAGTTCCAGCAGCAGGTGGTACGCGCTTTTGACCAGGACCCTGCAGCCAGAGCGGTTCAGGATGTGGGTTATGATGCCCTGGATGATGCCGAGGAAGCAGAATTTTTCAAGGACTTTTTAGACCAGATGGGCAACGTCCTTGGGGTGGGTTCTAATGCCTATCAAAAACTCCTCAATGACCCTGCATCAGACAACTTTAAACACTTCCTTGACCCTGAGCATGATGCCAATAATCATGGAGTATTAGACAGATACCGCCAGTTTAACAATCCACAGGGCAACTCTCCTGTACTGACCAGTAGTGAAAGCAATTCGGGTACATCTTTCCCGGAATCGGAAGATTTGAATAGAGATAACACGCTTAACGAAAGTGAATCTTACTATCAGTACAGAGTACGCATCGCCCCAAATATGGAGGTGGGTCAGAACTATATCGTCAACAAGCAGGTGACCAGAGTGGTGCTTCCTGACAAAAGGGAGTCTGAAAATACCTGGTACCAGTTCAAGATTCCAGTAAAGGAATATGATGCAAAAGTGGGAGGCATCAGTGATTTCAGAAGCATACGTTTTATGCGTATGTTCCTGAACGGGTTTAGTGATGAAGTAATATTGCGTTTTGCCCAGTTGCAATTCGAGCGCAGTCAGTGGAGAAGGTATAACCTATCTCTTATCAATCCCGGTGAGAATATTCCTGAGGAAGATCAAAATAGCACGACCTTTGGTCTGACGATGGTGAACGTGGTGCAAAACAGTAGCCGTAGCCCTATACCTTATAAATCACCTCCGGGTGTGCAACGCCAGCGTCAGATGTCCACTACTGGGCAGATGTACCAGGCCGATGAGCAATCTATGGCACTTCAGATTTGTGGTCTGAAAGATGGTGATGCTAGAGCTGTATTTAAAGAATTCGGTATCAGCATGCGCCAATACAAGCAGCTCAAAATGAATATTCATGCTGAGTCTGTGGTGGGCCAGCCAGAACTGCGCGACGGCGATTTGGTGGCATTTATCCGTGTGGGTTCAGACTATATCAGAAACTATTATGAATTTCAGGTGCCGCTGAAAATAACAGCACCCAATCTTCAGGCCTCTGCTCAAGATATCTGGCCGGTAGAAAATAATATGGAGATGTGGCTGGAAGATTTGATTAATTTGAAAAATGAGCGTAATGCCAGCGGGGCACCTGTAGCATTGCCTTATGAAGGCAGAGATAGAAATGGCAGAGTAATCAAAGTAGTGGGTAGCCCCAACTTTGAAGAGGTGAAGAATATTATGCTCGGTGTACTTAACCCTAAGAAAACTACCGATAACCCTCAGGACGATGGACTGGCAAAATGTGTAGAAGTGTGGTTTAACGAATTGAGAAATGTAGGCAGCGACGAACGTGCTGGTTATGCTGCTACTGCTCAACTGAATGCACAGCTCGCCGACCTGGGAAGTGTGCACCTGGGTGGTACGGTGCGTACTAAAGGTTATGGTAGTATTGAACAAAAAGTAAATGAGCGCTCAAGAGAGGATTTTTATAGATACGAAGGTAATGCCAATTTAAATCTGGGTAAATTCTTCCCTGCAACCCTAGGGGTGCAGCTGCCGGTGTTTGTGGGATATTCTGAGAATGTTTCCAATCCGGAATATGACCCTTATGATATGGATGTAAAGTTCTACGAAAAACTTAATCGCTATTCTGGCGATAAGCGAGCCGCCATGCGCAGAGCCGGGCAGGATTTTCAGTCCATCACCAGCTTCAATATCAGTAATATGCGGGTAATGGGCAATGCGAAAACCCAAGGTAAACCTAAGCCTTGGCAGGCAAAAAACTTTGACCTGAACTACGCCTATCTCAGACAATACGCGCGTAATCCATTGGTAGAGCAGGATGAATATACCGAACAGAAATTTGGTTTGGGTTATACCTATTCTTTCAGCAATAAGCCTTTTGAGCCCTTTAAGAAAAGAATAAAATCTAAATCGCCTTGGTTGGCAGCTATTAGAGATTTTAACCTCAACTATCTGCCTAGCTCTTTCACATTCAGAAATAATCTGGAGAGGACTTTTAATGAGACCATTCTGCGTGATATTGACGAAGGTGGCTACTCCATGCCTCCTTACTATTACAAGAATTTTATCTGGACCAGAACATACAATCTGAGATGGGAGTTTACCAGGGCCTTGTCGCTTAACTACCAAGGTACCAACTTCTCTCGTATAGACGAGCCGGAAGGCAGAATTAATACCGCAGATAAGCGGGATTCTTTATGGAGAAACCTGGCTCAGTTTGGCAGAAATACTTATTTCAACCAGAAACTTGATATTAGCTATACTGTGCCTACGAGCAAAATACCTGCCTTGAGCTGGACCACCCTCAGTCTGATGTATAATACGACTTATGACTGGACAGCTGCATCTATGCTGGCTCGAGATCAGGGGAATACCATTACCAACACTCAACTGAAGCAGGTGAATGGTGCGCTCAACTTTAATCAGTTGTACAATCGCAGTCGCCACCTTAAAGAAGCCAACAGAAGTGCAGCTAGAAAACCGGGACCGATGAATAATGCTGCATCTGTAGCTGGCGGAAAAGATGGTCCTCAAATGGGAGGCAAACTGGATGGTGCCAGCGCCAATAAGGAGCAGGGAAAAGGAGACGAAAAGCAGAAAAACACTCCTAAAATACCTCCTCGTCCGGAAAAGAAACAGTTTACGGAAAAAGATGTGAAAGGCAGCGATACCTTAGCGCCGGCAGCGGTAAAAGAAGCGTTGAAAAAAATGCGCAAGCAAGAGCGTGTACGCTATCGCAATGCTATGATAGCATGGCGTAAAGCCAAAAAGGCTATTGTGCCGGAAATGACAGAGGGTACCAGAGCGCTGCTCAAACTGGCTACTATGGTCAAAAATGTAAACTTTGACTATACCGAAAATGCCGGAACCATATTGCCGGGCTATATGGATAGCATTACCAATTTTGGCTCTAATCTTAGAAACGGAGCACATGGCCTGGATTTTGCCCTAGGCAGACAGCCAGACAGATATTGGATTCAGGAGCAAATGACAAGGTATTACCTGTCTCAGGCTGAGCTCTTTAATGGTATGATGCAGCAGCGCTATCAGCAGATGTTTAACCTGCGTACGGCGCTGGAGCCTGCCCGCGACCTGCGCATAGATTTGAACTGGAACAAAAATTTTAGTCGCAATCAATCTGTGATTAATAAATGGGATCAGGATGTGGCAGATTATGTGCAAATTAATCCTTACTACACCGGAACATTTGACGTAAGCTATATTGGCATTCGCACTATGTTTGGACAAGGTAGCGGTAAGGAGATAGATGATGTGTATCGCCGTTTTATGGCCAACCGTCCTATAGTATCGGAGCGATTAGGTATGGCCAACCCATACACCAATGGCGTGCGCGACCCCAATGACCCGGAATATATGAAAGGTTATACAGGTTTCTCACAGGATGTACTGATTCCGTCTTTTATTGCGGCTTATACCGGAAGAGATGCCAGAAATATACCTTTGATTCAGTATGAGGATAATCTGAGGTCTAATCCGTTTAAGTATTTCTTCCCATTACCCAACTGGAAGCTTACTTATACCGGATTGTCGAATCTGGAACCTTTCGCGCAGTACCTCAATAGTTTTACACTGAACCATCAATATACGGGCAGGATGAGTATGAATTCGTTTAGCAATGCATTGTTCTTTAATGATATGCTGGGTGTAGGTTTCCCATCTTTTATCGATTCTAACTCGAACAACTATGTGCCGTTTTTCCAGGTGCCCAATATGACCATCACCGAGCAGTTTGGCCCGCTGGGAGGTTTTGATGCAGCATTTAAAAACAATATGACCATAAGGGTGAGCTTTAACAAATCGCGAATGGTAGCCCTGAGTTTGGTAGACTATCAGGTGAGTGAAACCAAATCTACATCCTTCGAGCTGGGCTTCGGATATCGTGTACGCGGCCTTGTTCTGCCATTCAGCATATTTGGCGTACGTGAGCTCAAGAATGATTTGAATATTAAATGTGATATTGGTCTTCGTGATGACATTACTACCAGTACCTATCTGGCCATGAATAATCGTTTGGCTACTATGGGGCAGCGGGTGCTGAGTATTATGCCTACCATAGACTATATCATCAATGACCAGTTGCAGTTGCAGTTCTATTTTGACAGGAAGCAAAGTACGCCTTGGGTAGAAACATCTTACCCCCTCTCCACAACCCGTGCGGGATTAAGGCTCACATTTATGTTCTTAGGACAATAAGTTATCTTTGCATATGCAAGATGCCAACGATAGTATCATAAAAGGTTTTGAACTGGAAGCGCTCCCTTACATTACGCTGGAACAATTGCGTAGCATGTTGAGGGAGCGCATTGCTTATATGCTGCACTATCAGACCGAAGAGCTTTTTTCCAAACTGTACCGGCTGGATATTTTTGAGGAGCACATCAAAGCAGCTTTTGCCGCGGGCGGCGATATAGCCCTTAAGCTGGCCGACCTTATTATTCAGCGGCAGGAGCAAAAAATCGCCTCAAAGCGTAGCCACCCCGCGCAGCGGCCTGATGATGATGAGCTGGCTTGGTAAAATAAATAGGCACTACATGCTGCCTGAGAAGGCAGGCTCAAGAAGGATTAGAGAATGGGTCCGAGACACAAATTTGCGGCGAAATCTGCACCTCATTAAACCACGGTATCCTAAAACAGTCTTATTGCTAGCATGAGGCGCCGGGGCGCTCGTGCCCAGTGTTTTAACACTTCATACCCCGAGGAAATATAATTATTAGTCTAAATTTGTACTGTTACATTTAACTCATATTTGTTATGAAAATAAGACACAGCATTCTTGCGCTTCCTTGTTTACTAGCTGTTCCTTTTGCAGCAAAGGCTCAGAACTTTGAAGATGCGCTGCGATTCAGTATGCTGAGTACGGGGTCTACCGCGCGCTCAGTAGGTATAGGGGGCGCTGCCGGCTCTTTAGGTGCCGATTTTTCTGCTGCCTCTGTAAACCCTGCGGGTATGGCCATATACAGACAGAGCGAGCTTACCTTTACACCATATCTGCGTATCAACAACGCTTCTAGTGATTATATAGATCAAACTGATGTTAAAGAGTCTAACACCGCCCTTAAGCTGGGTAATTTAGGCATGGTTTTTAATAACAATCTAGGCAAAAAGTCGGGCTGGAAAAACTATACTGTGGCTGTAGGCTTTAACAAGCTGGCCGATTTTAATACCAAAACTATCTATCAAGGTCTGAATAGAGAAAGCTCTTTTACAGAACTTATGGCCTATGATGCGCAGAATTATGGGGTGAACGAAGAAAATAGTCCGCTGGGCTTTCTGGGTTATAATGGCTATTTACTTACCGACCAGTCAGACGGTCTGCGTTCCATACCTTATAACAATATCATTCGCAATGGTGGGGCATTGCTTCAAACCAAGTATGCGCAAGCTAAAGGTGCGGTAAACGATTTTAATTTCAGTATCGCCGGTAACTATGATGACAAGTTGATGGTGGGTGGCGCCATAGGTCTTACCACCTATCGCTTCCATAGAACTACAGAGTTTATCGAAGCAGATAATACCGGAAACCGAAACAATGATTTCGATTACTTTAGCCTTACCGAAAAGCTCCAAACCACCGGTGTAGGTATCGTGGGTAAATTTGGTATGATTTACGCTGTCAATCCTTACTTCCGCATTGGTGCAAGCGTGCACACCCCTACTTATGCCAGTCTTACCGATTATGTGGACTATGAGCTGATAAGCGAAACCGAACAATTTGGCAATGGTAAGCAAACTATTGTGCCCGATAATATCTATCGCTCTGACTATAGCATCACTAGCCCTATGAAGGCGGTGCTGAGCGCTACCGGCTTTTTCGGTACTAAGGGTTTTATCACTGCCGATGCTGAGTATATTCCCTATAATACAATGAGAATCAACTATCAAGGTGTAGGCGGTGCCAGTGCAGCCCGAATGCAAAACGATTATATCAAAGAAAACTTTAGAGGCGTGATTAATGGCCGTATCGGGGTAGAGCTAAGAGCCAACTCTGTATTCTCTGTACGTGCCGGGGGTGCCTACTATGCCAATCCGTACAAAGAGGGCAGAAACGATTTGGGCGGCGACCGTGTGGATCTCTCCCTTGGATTTGGCTACAAACTGGGCAGAAATGCATTCTTAGACCTTACTTATATGAATAGTAGTTATGCTTACAAAGAAGTGCCTTATTCTTTCAACGCCCCTGGTATCAACTTTTATAGCGCCACTACCAATATGAGCAGACATATGGTGGCGGCCACTATTGGTCTGCGTTTTTAGCACTAATGTTGTGCATTGCACTCTGGTATTTGAAAACTAGTTTAGATTATTTTACTCAAATATATTTAGGAAGAACAGCTCATTTCGGGCTGTTCTTTTTTACCTAGTATTTTTTGGGCGTGCCCCTTTGGGTCGGGCTAGCCCTTCCAAGTCCTCGCAGCACTCCTCTTCGATGCGTGCTGCTGTGGGCTTTCCATTGCTATCCCTCACGCGACATGCAGGCATTAGTGAAAGGTTAAACGGGATGTGCCTATTCCTATACAGCATCCCTATTCGCTTTAGGTTTTGCTCGGCCTGCTATATTTTACTATAAAGTAGTGTAAATAAAAAAGCAGCCTACAATAGACTGCTCTTTTATCATTTATATCTCAAAAGATATATACTACTATCTGAATTTATAACCTATACCAACCTGGAAGTTACTTGCGGTACCATATTCGATAGGATTACCGTTTTCGTACACATCAGGGAAAACTGCATGGTATCTGGCTTCCACAAAGAATCCTTTGTAGATATAATAGTTGGCGCCTACCATTGCACCCAACTGAAATACGTTGGCATCAGGTTTAGCACCTGTGAAATTGGTATTGCTGAATTTGCTGCCTAGGTTGAAGTTTGCAGTGGGACCTGCATACAATGAGAATCTTGGCGTAAAGAAGTACTTAGCCAACACGGGAATATTTATGGTGTGCAGTGTAGTCTTTGCCGAGTGGTCAAAATTGCGATAATCATACTCATTTTTCAACTGACTCAGTGTATAGTTAGCCTCTACTTGTAATTTAAACTTATCAGAACGAGATCTGAAAGACATCTCAGCTAAGCCACCCACATATACGCCGGGGCTTAATTTGTTTTCAATATTATTGAAGGCAGAGTTAATCGGTGCAGTAGAAAGGTCCAGACCGCCTTTTACACCATAACGCACAAATTGAGCGTCTGCTGCTGTGGCAATACCAAGTATTGCTGCTGTAGATAAAATTAGCTTCTTCATTTTTTTTGTTTTTTTAGTTTAATAATACAAAGGTACTAGGAAAGCTGCCTTGGCTACTATCTTGTCAAAATGATTAATAATCTTTTAACTAAAACTCTTGATTTTCATGTAAATAGCAAATCATTAACAAAATCATCGAGTTTTGAGTCATGAGATTCAAATGATGAGCTGCTCTATAGCAAATCTTTGTTAGCTGTTTGTTAACATACTTTTAACAAAAATGTTTGGTCTAATGTAAATTTGTTATTTACCTTTGCCATGCAATAGAGAAAAAACATCTATCAAAGCAAAATTTGACTATGAAAAAAATATTGTATGTAGTAATGGCTGGCGCAGTAATGCTGGCGTCTTGTGGAGGAGCTGAAGGAGATAAAGCAGAGGTTAAAGACCAACAAGAGGTAGCCACACAATCCGGTGAGACTTATACAATTGACCAGAACGAGACTTCTTTGAAATGGAAAGCGTACCATAAAGGTGGTTTTGCTCCACGTTTCGGAACCATTAATGCTCAAGGTACAGTATCTGTAGAGAATGGCGCAGTGGTAGCAGGTTCTGTTTCGATAGATATGAATTCTTTGGTAGTGGATCCAACTTCGATTGGAGAAGACGAAGCTAAAGAAGGTAAAAAAGCAAGTGGTCTTGAAGCTGATTTGAAAAGTGATAATTTCTTTTCTGTAGCTAATCACCCAACTGCAACATTTGAAATCACAAGCGTAGGTGCTTTGGATAATAATGCTAGCACAGTAGTAGAAGGTGCTACTAACACTGTTAGCGGTAACCTTACTATTAAAGGTAAAACAGTAAACGTTACTTTCCCTGCAAAAATAGAAGTGGCAGATGAAGCTGTAACTGTTTATTCTAAATTCTCTATCAACAGAGATGATTGGGGATTGACTTATGGTACTGATGGTGATCCTAAAGATTGGGGTATTGCCAGAGAGGTTGATATTGAGTTGAACGTAAAAGCAAAAAAATAGTTTAAGAGTTTTTTTCATAGGTGTAGGTTTTAGTTAAGGGCTTATCTGTCTAGATATGGCCCTTCTTTTTTTGCCTACTATTAACCCGTCAAGGTGGCTAATTTCACGTAACTTTGTGCTCTTATGCAATATGAATATCTGAACGAACTGAATGATAAGCAAAGAGCCGCAGTAGAACACATAGACGGGCCGCTTATGATTGTCGCAGGCGCCGGAAGCGGCAAAACAAAAGTGCTTACTACCCGTATCGCACACCTTATGCGCAAAGGGGTAGACCCTTTTAATATTCTCGCCCTTACCTTTACCAACAAAGCTGCCGCCGAAATGAAAGAGCGGATTGAGCGCATTCTCGGAAATTCTGAAGCAAGAAATCTTTATATCGGTACTTTTCACTCTGTCTTTGCGAAGATTCTTAGAGTGGAAGCGCCCAAAATTGGCTATCCAAGCAATTTTACTATCTATGATGCAGATGATGCCAAAAGCTTGGTAAAGAGTATCATATCAGAGGCTAAACTCGACGATAAGATTTATAAGCCTAACCTTGTGTACAACCGCATCTCTGCGGCCAAAAACAGCCTGATAGGCCCCAAGCAGTATCTGCAGGAACCTGCTATTTTGCAGGAAGACGCTCGCGCCAATCGCCCACTTGTAGGACAGATATATGCACAGTATGCCAGCCGCTGTTTTAAAAATGGCGCAATGGATTTTGATGATTTGCTCTTCAAAATGTATGAGCTGCTGCGTACCCAACCTGAAGTGCTTTCTAAATATCAGCACCGCTTCAAGTATATCCTTATCGATGAGTATCAGGATACCAATACTGCTCAGTACAAAATAGTAAAAATGCTGGCCGCCGTACATGAAAATATTTGTGTGGTGGGCGACGATGCGCAAAGTATCTATTCATTCCGTGGTGCAACAATTCAAAATATCCTGCAGTTCCAGAATGATTATGATGATGTGAAGGTGATAAAGCTGGAACAAAACTACAGAAGTACCCAAAGTATCCTAAACGTTGCTAATAAGATTATAGGTAACAATAAAAATCAAATTCCTAAAAATCTGTGGACCGAAAACGATGCCGGTGAGAAAATAAAATTGGTGCGTACACTCACGGATAATGACGAGGGTAGGTATGTAGCAGATACCATTGCGGAGTTTAAACTACGCTACCATTATAGCAATAAAGATTTTGCAATCCTATACCGTACCAATGCGCAAAGCCGTTCTTTTGAGGAGAGTCTGCGCAGGATGAATATACCTTACCGTATTTTTGGAGGCTTGTCGTTCTATCAAAGAAAAGAAATCAAAGATTTTATTGCCTATCTAAGAGTGGTAGCTAACCCTCGGGACGAAGAAGCCATCAAGCGTATTATAAATTATCCGGTAAGGGGTATTGGAAAGACAACCCTCGAAAAGCTAATTGTTATTGCCAATGAATCTGGCAGACCACTGTGGGAAGTCTTACAACAGGCGCATACCTTTGGACTTAGAGGTAACTCAGCTGCATCCGTGGAGGGCTTTGTAACGCTGATAAAGAGTGCTCAGGTGCTGCTCAATACTCATAATGCCTACGATGTGGCTGTAGAGGTGGGTAAGCGTAGTGGTTTGGTTAAGGAGCTCTATGCTGATAAATCGGTCGAGGGCATCCAGCGCTATGAAAACGTACAGGAATTACTCAACTCTATTAAGGAATACACAGATACTCCGAATGCAGATGGAGAGCTAGAAGAGGATAAAAGCCTTGGCTCTTACCTGCAAAATATCACATTGCTTACAGACGCCGACCAAGGTGAGGATGAAGATCAGGATGTAGTAAAACTGATGACTATCCACGCCGCAAAAGGCCTGGAGTTTCCTTGTGTATTTGCAGTAGGATTAGAAGAGAATCTTTTCCCTTCCGCTATGAGTTTGTATGCCAGAGAAGATTTAGAAGAAGAACGCAGATTGTTCTATGTAGTGGTGACTAGAGCCAAACAGCGCTTATGGCTCACCTTTGCCAATAGTAGGTACCGCTTTGGTCAACTGGTGCAGAACGATCCCAGCCGCTTTATTGGCGAGGTGCCGGAAGAATATATTGACCGTAGCTATGCGGGCCTTGCGGGAGCCAGAGGTACCATCGGTTCTGCTTCTAGTGCCGGCAGAGCTTCCGCAGCCGGTGGTAGGCCTGCATTGCAAAGGAAGCAGCCTGCTTCCGGAGTGTCCGCTGCTCAGCCTTCAGCTGCTACAGTACGCAAGCCCACCGAGACGGCTAGTAATTATGTGCACACGCCTTCTCCGGATTTTGTAGCCAGTAGCCCGGATGAAATGGCCGTGGGCAAAAAAGTAGAGCATCAACGCTTTGGTTTCGGCATTATTCGCAGTTTGGATGGTAATCCTCACAATCGCATGGCAACTATTGAGTTTGAACATGTAGGTGTGAAGAAAATTATGCTTCAATATGCGAAGTTGAAAATTATAGAATAGAAAGCTATTTTAGTATCAAATTTCGAAAAGTGAATATACTACAACAGTTTAAGAATCTTAAGGCAAGTGGGAAGAAGGCGTTTGCGGTACTGATAGACCCGGATGATGTGCAGCCTGCACAGCTCAAGGAGCTGGCTGAGCGCTGTAGCCACGCTGCCGTGGATTATATCTTTTTCGGAGGTAGCCTTGTGCTTACCGATCATATGGATGCCTGTATTCAGATATTCAAACAACATACAGATATACCGGTGGTGCTTTTCCCGGGCAATCCTGCACAAGTGAGCAAATATGCTGATGCCATTCTTTTCCTATCACTGATTTCAGGAAGGAATGCCGAGCTTTTAATCGGACAGCAGGTGGCTGCTGCACCGCTGGTGCGGGCCTCAGGCCTGGAAGTAATGCCTACAGGATATATGCTCATTGACGGAGGTGTGCCTACAACGGTATCTTATATGAGTCATTCTGTACCCATCCCGCGCAATAAGCCGGACATAGCGCTTTGCACTGCATGGGCTGCTGAGCTAATGGGGCAGCAACTGATTTATATGGATGCAGGTAGCGGAGCTCAGTTCCCGGTTAGCACTCAGATGATACAGAAGGTGAGCAATAATATAAATCTGCCACTGATAATTGGTGGGGGCATTCGCAGTGCCGAAGGGGCAAGAGCAGCATATGATGCCGGCGCACAAATAGTGGTTGTGGGTAATGCTATTGAAAAAGATAGCTCTATTATAAACGAGCTGAGCATGGTAGCGCGGGAAAAAAATACTGTATTATAGTGCGAGGCTATTGACGCTTAATGTAATGTTATACTACAGGGCGGCAGCTTTGGTATGCCGACTTTGCTATGTGCCTAAGCAGCTAAGGTATATTATACCCCTCAGGCTGCTCGTAAGTATAAAAAGGGCGATGCTGCATTACGGCATCGCCCTTTTTTGGGGGTATTTAAATAATATTGTTCTGAAGTAAACACTAGAACGGCAGGTCGTCTCCACCACCCTCATTAGGGTTAAAGCCTGGTTGCGGTGGCGCTTGCTGTGGAGCCGGATTGTTATACTGTGGTGGCATAGCTCCTGGTGCAGGTTGCTGGGGCATACCATATCCGGGTTGAGGCGCTGCGTAGCCTGGTGCCGCACCATATCCTGGTTGGGCGGCCATGGCTGGTTCCACGCGCCAAGCATTCAGATTGGTGATGTAGCGTACCTGACCGTCTTTTTCCCAACGGTTGCCTCTGATATCAAAGCTCACCTTTATGTCCTGTCCTATTTGAAATCTGTCAATCAATTGGCAGGCATTATTCACCAGCTGAAAAGCAGCATAGTTTACAAAAGTCATACCTGTATTGGTTACTTGAGTAATCTCAATTACAAACTCTCTTTTTGAGAAATTTTCTTTGATTTGTTGAATAGGTTGAACTTCAATAAGTCTTCCTGTTATTTCTAAAGCCATAATATTTTCTATAAAGTTGAAGATACAAAAGTACGTTTTTTAGATGCTAAGACCAAAAAAGCACAGCTGTACCACAGCTATGCTTTTCTGGAATTATATAAACCTTTGTAAATGATTATAGTTCGCCGTTGTACAATGTTTCATCGTCGGTTCTGCGCACACCGTAATACTGGAAGGTTTTTCTTTTATAACCTTTTTTGAAATAGGTATCAGTGTTACCTTCTTCCGGCATGGTCACCCAGTCTTTGGTTTTCGGTATATACCAACGATATACTTCTACACGGTTTGGCATTCTTACGCTAGAAACGTAGAATTGTAATTTTTTGCCCTCATAGCCCATTTTAAGCATTTGGTCATCAGTATACTCATCTTCAGCAACTGAGATTTGATCTTTGGTTACCGGATTAAACCATGAATATACTGCTACTCTATTCACCCCTGGATCGCGAAAAGCATAAAACAATAAAGTTTTATCTTTATAGTTCCAGTTAAGCAATTGGCCTTCTTGAAACTCGTTCTCAGCTAGGGTAATATATGTTTTATCAGTAGGATTGTACCAGCGGTACACAGCAATCAATTCAGGATTGCGTTGCGCAAATACTGAACTTCCGATAAACATACCTGCAAGGGCAGATAGTAGTACAATGCTTCTTTTCATAATTATCTTTGATATATAAATTCGAAATTTCTGCCAAATTACAAAAGTATTTGGCTTTAACAAATTTTTCGGGCTTTTTTTTATCAAAAATATAGGTTAGGCAGGTATTTATCTCTGGCTATCATGCCTAACTTTCTGTAATTTAGTGAGGCATATCGCTTGCGGCCGTTAAATCCTGATTTTCATGTGATGAGTTTGGCAAAACAACCTGAGAAAATGAGGCATCTCATGTATTTCAGTAGCCTTGCCTTTCCCGTATTGCTTCGATTTCCGCGCTAGCGACCTGAAATGAATATCCTGTCAATAAACTATGGAGTAGTAGCCGTTTCTCAGTTAGTTAATTTCTTTGGAACAACACTCATGGGGCATCTATTCTGCTGCATTCAGCATCGCTAGTGCCATCTTCTCTTCGTAGTGCTTTTGCAGCGCAAGCACTAATGGCTGCCATGATACTTTTGCCCTTTTGCCAAGGCTGGCTGTAGCTTGATATGGATTTGATTTACTCACAGCGCATCATGCTCAGATTTGTTGCACAAGGGAATATAAAGGGGGATGTTGTTTTTGGCATTTTATAAGGAAGGGCAGGCAAACTTTAAGAATGTTGCCTACTGGAGGTAGCTGGCCGATACAAATGGGCAAATAGTACTCAGATTGACTGGCAATATCTATACTAAGCAAAAAAAGAGCCATCCCATACCGGATAGCTCTTTACACAGATAGCCTTTATTGGTTAAAAAAGGTATTTTATTGCACAGAAAGGGTAATTTCCACTCTGCGGGCTTGGGCCTCATCTTTTGCATTGTCCACACCGTGATATAAGGTAACGATATGGCCGGCATTAAGACCCATTCCCAGCAATGCTTGCTTCACCGCCTCTGCTCTGTTGAAAGACAAAGTGTTGTTGTACTGTGCATTACCTTTTTTGCTGGCAAAACCTCTCACTACAACGGTCATATGAGGGTGATTGGCTTTAACGGTCTCTGCCAGCTGTTGCAGGCCTGCTTTATCGGCTTGGCTTAAGCTACTGGAGTTGTTATCGAAATAGATAACCTGCATAAATCCTGAATATTGCTTAGCTAAAGCCGATGCTCTATTATCTACCTCAACGATTGTTCTGCGTTCTACAAGCGTGTTGGTAGCCTTATTGCGCTCCAGAGCTTCTGACATCTGCTCAATCTTGCTTTTGAGTGCTTCGATTTCAGCAGAATAATCTGTTGCTGAGCCGGCTACGTGCAAAGCAGACAATATCTGCAACTCTTCATTCAGTTTATTGCGCTCACTGATGAGTGCTTCAGTCTCAGCGTCATACTGGGGTGTTGGCGTAGCAGGTGGAACCGGAACCGGTACGCTGCCAGCAACTACTTGCCCTGTATATCGCCTGTTTATTGCCGAATAATCTCCTT
>DATGQB010000112.1:0-14087 GCA_035304405.1 Edaphocola sp. | reverse complement strand
TTATCCCAGATTACGCATTAGGAATTTAAAAGAAAATTATTATGGCAAATAATCCACAAAATAGTGAAAAGAGCATAATAAATTATGGTTTTTGAGCTATTGAAGTGGATTAGAAGCAAGAATAATTTTATATAAAGAGTCTAATGCGTAATCTGGGTTTATCTCTAGTCTCTTTTCCATGTCTGTTATTTTTAAATTTGCATGCTATGAAGTTTGAACAATATAATATCGCATCTGAAATCAAAAAAGCATTGGCTGAGCTTAACTTCAAACGGCCAACCGATATTCAGTATAAGGCCATCCGTCCGATTCTGGAAGGAAATGATGTACTTGCGGTAGCCCAAACCGGTACCGGCAAGACCGCTGCTTTTGTGATTCCTGTATTGCATAAACTCATGCAGGCAAAATATAGAGCAGACAAGCATGAGGCTAAGTGCCTGGTGATGGTGCCTACACGGGAACTGGCACTGCAAATTGCCAAGGTGTTCAGAAGTATTGGTAAATATACTGGTCTTAAGTTTACCGCCTTAATTGGAGGTGTAGAGCAGGAGCATCAGATTCAGCAGCTGGCAAATGGTACGGATGTGTTGATTGCCACACCCGGGAGAATGTTTGACCTTATACATCAAGGTAAGCTAAAGCTTGACCGCACTGAGATGCTGATTCTGGACGAAGCCGACTTGATGCTGGATTATGGATTTATTAAAGATATAAGAGATGTAATTAGATTTTTGCCTCGCAAGAAGCAAACCCTATTTTTCTCCGCTACAATTGATGCGGAAATTAAAGAGATTGCCTACAGTATTGTGCGCAATGCCATCCGAATCCAGATTTCTCCACAAGACCCTGTATCCAAAAATGTATCTCACTTTGTGATGCATGTGGCTATGGATGATAAGCGCTTTTTTCTGGAAAGACTGGTGGTGGAGCAACCAAATGCTAAGATACTAGTATTTGTGCGCACCAAAGTGAGAGCCGACCGGGTGGCGGCAGCTATGGAACGCGTAGGCATTGCTGCACTCACCATGCATGGGGGTATAGACCAGCATGAGCGTAATGAAATCATGAAAAGCTTTGCCGAGGGTAAGGTGAAGATGCTCATTACTACAGACCTCAATGCCAGGGGAGTAGATATACCCAATGTTGATTTTGTGGTAAATTACGACCTGCCCGAGGAGGCAGAAGTGTATGTGCACCGTGTGGGGCGTACCGGTAGGGGTGTGGCCAAAGGTACCGCTTATAGTTTTTGTGCTCCTGAAGAAAAACCACTTTTAAAAGCCGTGGAAGACTATGTGGGCAATAAAATAAGCGAAATACTAGTAGATAAAGAGACCTATTTGGAAACCCTGGTGTTTACAGAGGATACCAAAGAAGACAATTGGAAGGCATTGCTCAAAGAAGCAGAAAAAGAAGAAAGCCAAAAAGGCAAGAAGAAGAAAAAGTAATGAAAAAGGTTGCTCCAATTGCACTGCCCCCAAAAAGTTAGACACTTTCTGGGGGCATTTTTATGGAACGAAAAGTCAAATATGATTTAGCATTTAAACTCAAATGCGTAAAATTGGTAGGATACTGTACCGCGGCGGGGCACGCCCAAATAATTAATATCAGGATGATACTCAAACGGGAGCATAGCGAAAGCCAATATCCCAAAAACAAAAAAGCATCAAAGCGAATGGGCTTTAATGTGCATGCTACTACTTGTAAAAAATGGGAAAAATAGGGGAGAAAAAGAAAAGTAGTTCTACCTGGATTCGAACCAAGACTAACTGAACCAAAATCAGTTGTGCTACCATTACACCATAGAACTATCCGTTGTTCCGTTTTGGAGTTGCAAAGGTAAAATGTTGGTTTAAATTTTCAAAATCTTTTTTGACATTTTTTTCTCTGCAAACCCTGGAATGCTTTACCAGACAAATTTGTACAACACAAAGACCACACCCATGAGTGCGGTGGCCATAATTACCCCTTTGGTGCCTTGATAAGCTTTTCTGTTGAGAAAAAAGTAAAAAGGCGCCAGATTACATATCATAGCCAGACTGATGTATTTGGCGGCATAGTCGCCCGAGGGTTTCATCTCGGTAAACATGCCAATAAAGTAGTTGAGGTCTCCCGCACGGTAAAAGGTGAAATATACCAGTACGAGGCCTATAAAGCTAAACAATAGTCCCGATATAAGTCCTAATGCAGCATTGTCGAATTTTTTGGATTTTCGGCGCTGTGGCTGAAATGGGGGATTGGGGCTAGTATTCATATGCTTTATTTCAGATAAGGATTGTTTTGTTTCATGTATTGCTCTATTTCTTCTACGGTTATAGGTATGCCCTTAAACAGGTCTTTATTGCCACTGGCTGTGAGCCAGTAGTTGTTTTCTATACGCACGCCTATTTGCTCTTCTTCTACATATATGCCCGGCTCTATAGTAAACAGCATGCCTTCTTTCACCGGTTCGTTGCGGGTGCCTAAATCATGCACATCCAGGCCTAAATGGTGACCAATACCATGATAGAAGTATTTGCGATAAGCAGGATTTTCGGGGTCTTGGTTTTTGATGTCCGACTCGCTCAGAAGCCCTATGCTCAGTAGCTGGTGCTCCATTTCTTTATTTACCATTTCAATATAGTCGGCATAGTTGATGCCGGGTTTGAGTATGGCAGCGCAGTACATATGTACGTTGAGGCAAGCATTATAGATTTCGGCTTGGCGTTTGGTAAACTTACCATTTACCGGTATGGTGCGCGACAAGTCGGCGCAGTAGTTGCCATACTCTGCACCAAAGTCCATGAGTATAAGCGTTCCGTCTTTACATTCCTGATTATTATCTATATAGTGCAAGATACGGGCATTGTCGCCACTGGCCAATATACAACCATAAGCATGGCGGGTGGCTCTTCTGCGTATGAATTCATGCGTAATTTCTGCTTCTATCTCATACTCCATCATACCCGGGTGAATAGTGCGCATCACTCTCAGAAAAGCTTCGTGAGTAATGTCCACAGCAGTTTGGGTTACGGCTATCTCTTCCTCAGTTTTGATAGCCCTAAGCTCTTTCATGATGCGGGCAGCACGCTCATATTTATGCAATGGATATTGCTGCATGATTTGGTGCACAAATGGCAAATCGGTGCGCAGCACATCACCACGGCGGTCGTTTTCGTTAGTGTCCAGGTATACATAGTCGGCATGGTGCATCCATACTTGTAGCAGGGCATCAATGCTATCTACATATTGCACATTTGCTATGCCAGAGATAGCAGTAGCTTCGTCTTTGCGCAGCAGGTGGCCGTTCCATTTTTCCAGTAGCTCGTTGGGGCGGGTTACTACCAGCACTTCTCTTGCAGACTGATCTTTATTGTCGGGGTAGAGTATTACCATAGTATGCTCTTGCACCACACCGCTCAGCCAGGTTACATTAGAGTTTGCCTTGTAGGCATACACAGCATCACCATTCTCGGCCACCACAGGGTTGGCTTTAAAAATGGCTATACTGTTGGGTTTCATTTGTTTTATAAAACGTTCTCTGTTTTTTTTGTATAGTTCCGGATTGATTGGAAGATATTTCATCGTACTATTCGATTTTAGAATAAATATTTGAGCGCATAAAGGTAGTGATTATTTGTTATTTGCCGTAGGCAAATGCCGGTAGTCCCTATATATGGGCTTCGATTTGATGACTGAGGGGAGGATGTATTCTGGGACGGGTACTGGCGCTCCCGATGTGAATCCATTCCTATTTAGCATAACTTTTAGGATTTATATATAAAGTCCGCTTATTTTTGCAATTCACTGGCTAGGCAGCTAGCCTTATATTTTATCTTTAATGAGCAACAGTTCGAGCATTATGGCCCTTCATCCCGGGCTGATCTGGTTATTTGCAATTTGTGTTATTATCATGTTGATGCTGGACCTCGGCATTTTCAACAAAAAAGCACATGTGGTGTCCAACAAGGAGGCGCTGGGCTGGAGTATCGTCTGGATTTCGCTGGCCATGTTGTTTTCCGGTGTGGTGTATTGGGTTTTCAATCATGATGCAGGCGGCCATGCCACAGCGGTAGATAAGTTTGCAGAGTTTCAGGCTGCTTACTGGATAGAAAAAGCACTTTCTGTAGATAATCTGTTTGTCTTCATTCTGGTGTTTAAGTACTTCAAGGTGCCTTTAGAGCTGCATCATAAGGCCTTATTTTGGGGTATTGTAGGTGCATTGATATTTAGGGCAATATTCATCTTTGCCGGGGTGGGGCTTATTCAGGTTACCAATATAGAAGCGCCATTTTTAGGCTTAGATGCCGATGGTGCCGTGCGCAAAATCAATATTGTGCTCACTATTTTTGGGTTCTTCCTAGTTGGGGCGGGTATCAAGTCCTGGGGTGGTCATAAAGAAAGTGATGATGAGCCTAAGGAAGATATGTCTAAAAATCTGGCAGTTAGGCTGGTGCATAAGTTTTACAAAACCAGCGATAGCTATGATGGAGATAAGTTTTTTACTGTAAAGAACGGCGTCAAAATGGCCACACCACTGTTTGTAACCGTGGCAGTAATAGAGCTCACCGATGTTGTGTTTGCGGTAGATTCTATTCCGGCTATTTTTGCTATTTCTAATGACCCATTTATCCTTTACACCTCCAATATTTTTGCTATTTTGGGGCTGCGTTCGCTTTACTTTTTACTGGCCAATTTCATACATAAGTTCAGCAAGCTACCCTACGGGCTGGCTATTATCCTCACCTTTATTGGTATCAAAATGCTTATCATGCCGTGGTACCATGTGCCTTCACCAGTATCGCTGGCTATAGTTTTTGGCGTGCTGCTGATTTCAGTAATTGTTTCACTACTTACAGCAAAGAAGGAAGAAACTAGGGTGGATAATTAATCTAACATTACCATAAACTAAAGCACCAGACCTAATATCAGGGCTGGTGCTTTTTTTGTAATTTGGGCGTGCCCCGCCGCGTCTTTCCCGGTGCATAGCAGCTGTAAAATTGGTTGTGGGAAACTTTGCCTAAGCCTCTGCTTCTGCCGTTGGCGGCGGGTCGGGCCATTCCCTCCAAGTCCTCGCAGCGCAGTATTTTGCTTATACGCATACTGTAAAGGCAACAAACTCCTCACTTAGCTTAGTTGCGCCAAATCTGCGATAAATGCGCTGCTGTGGGCTTTCCGTTGCTGTCCCTCACGCGGCTTGTGTCCTTGGCTCTCTACGAAAAAAATCTGTTCACGCAGAGGACTCAATGCTGCTTCGCAAAGCGCGCAAAGGCTTGAAATTTATTAGGTTTCCTTCTCAGTCTTTTCGTGGGATAAAATCCGCTCATGCTGAGGACGCAAAGCTGCTACCCAAAGCACGCAAAGAATTTAATTCGTGTACTAACTGGCTCCCACAATTGGCATATTGGTAACTACCAGATTGCTAGATGCTCTGGCGAGTAAGGTATTATTGTCATTGTGATACACCTCTGCCGCCACATGAATGATTTTTTTGCCATGTCTGATGACGGTAGCCTCAGCTCTTAATGTATCACCTTCTTTAATAGCATACAAAAAGTCCACATTCAGATTGATACTGGTATAATGCGATGGCGCATCTAGGCTCAGCACGGCAAAGCCAATGATTTCGTCTATGACCAATGACATCATACCGCCATGTATATGTCCGTATGGATTACACATTTCCTTGCGCACTACTGTAGTGGCCACCGCTTTGCCTTTTTCTGCCGACAAGAGGCGAAATTTTAACCAACTACCTGCCGGTGAAATGGTATCATCTAATACTGTGCCTATCCGCTCGCGTAACTTTTCTAAATTTAATGACATTGGTGTTCTGTTTGTTATATATTAGTCCTAAGCGCCTATCCTTAGACGCTGCGGCAAAATTATTAAAAGTTCTATGATTTGCTTAATTTCAATTAAGTTTGTAGTCTCTTATATTACAACAACATGACATTAACACAATTGGAATATGTGGTTTCGGTTGCCACATACAAGAGTTTTGTAGCTGCAGCCGAAAAAAGTTTTGTAACACAGCCTACTTTGAGCATGCAGATTCAAAAGCTAGAAGATGAGCTAGGCGTTAAGATATTTGACAGAAACAAGCATCCTATTACTACAACAGAAATTGGCGAAAAAATAGTGGCTCAAGCCAAGGTGATTCTGGCCGAGTCGCACAAGATTGCAGAGATTATTCAGCAAAGTAAGGACGAAATCTGGGGCAAGTTTACCATTGGAGTCATTCCTACAGTAGCGCCTTATCTGCTCCCAAAATTCCTGAACACCTACTCTAAAAAGTATCCCAAGATTAAACTGGTGGTGATGGAAATGCAAACCAATGAGATTATAAGTGCTTTGCAAAGAGACGAGCTGGATGCCGGGCTGCTGAGTACACCGCTCGAAAATCAGAACATTAAAGAGTATCCGCTGTTTTTCGAACCTTTGGTGGCCTATTTCGCTGCCGGCGACCCCATGCTAGAGCAAAAGATGGTAGCACCCACTGATATAGACCTGAATAATCTATGGTTGCTCAATGAAGGTAACTGTTTGCGCAATCAGGTGCTCAACCTTTGTGCGGACAATATAGGCCAGATGCAGGAGGCCAAGCCATTTAAATATGAGTCTGGAAGTGTGGAGATGCTCCGCAAAATGGTGGACACCAATGGTGGGGTAACCTTGCTGCCGGAGCTGGCAACTTTTGAATTTAAGGATGAGTTTTTAGACAATATCCGATATTTCAGAGACCCTCAGCCTGAGCGTGAATTATCTCTGGTTACTAACACACATTTTGTCAAATACTCCATTCTTCAAACCATCATGGATGAAGTCCTAGCGCTGATACCCGAGAAGATGAAAGTACAAAAGGCAGACCGAAAAGTGCTTAGAATTCAGACTGCCCGTTTATAATCCAGTTTTATATTTTAGGAAACTGCTTTAGGAAAGCTATAAAGTCGGCCATTGCCTTTGCGCGGTGGCTGATTGCTTTTTTAATACCGGGGTCCAGTTCGCCAAAGCTTTGCTCATAACCCTCTGGAATAAATACGGGGTCGTAGCCAAATCCTCCCGTTCCTCTAGCCGCATCAGCAATGCTTCCATGGCATCTGCCAGAAAAATAGTGGGTGCCTTCGGAATGCACAAAGCATATCACGGTTTGGTAACATGCTGCTCGCTCTTTAATGCCTTCCATTTGCAGCATGAGCAGTGCGGTATTTTTGGCATCATTGGTAGGTTGACCGGCAAAGCGCGCGCTGTACACGCCGGGTGCCCCGTTTAGTGCAGGCACTACCAGACCGCTGTCTTCTGCAAAAGTGGGTATACCAGTTTTTGCAAACACATAAGCAGCCTTGGCATGAGCATTTTGCTCAAAAGTGTCATAAGGCTCCGGAATCTCTTCTGTAATGCCCGCTTCCTGAAGGGAGCATACTTCAAACGCTCCTTCCAGAAGTTCATTGATTTCTCTTATTTTATTGCGATTGTTGGATGCGAGTACGATTTTCATCTATAGCTGCTTTATTTACCTAAATAATAAGGTCTCAGGCACTTATGCCAAAAGTCGTTTTTGAGTGCTGCATTGCCCATAATATGCGGCAGCGGGTCGGCTAGGATTACTTTTTTGTCGCCTATGGGCAAAAATTTGTAAGGATAGAGAATGTATGATATATCCAGACTGCGTGGGTCGGCTCCAAACAGAAACACTTCTTTGAGTGTAGGCATATCTTTAATATCACTCCAGCGAAAAGGCTGATTTAGTATGAGTACATCTGATTCCTGCGTGCCACAAGCAGCAAAAATTTTGAGAATTTGAGCTTTCTGTTCTTCCTTATAGAACTGTTCCGGCAAATACGCCAAAATGCGACATTGAGTATTTGCGGGCAGATGTAGCGCTGAGAGCTCTCTGGTAAGTACCAGGCGCTCTTGTTCAAAAATACTGTAAGGAATCTCGTTATTCATCACCGACAATTATGTAGTGCAAAGGTAAATTTTCTAAATTAGATTGTGCTTGCCTTTAGATTTAAACCTAAAAAACTTAACTTTGCGCCACTCGTTAACAAGTTATTCCGATACGGTATAGCAATAAAAAGTTTGAATATGGATATAAAAATTTCTAAGACGACCAACAGTCGTGTACATGAATTGAAGAGAGATGAGATAGTTTTTGGTGCGGAGTACACGGATCATATGCTGGTTTGCGATTACAAAGACGGTAAATGGGGTACCCCTGAGATTGTACCATTTGGTAATATCAGCATTTGTCCTTCTTTGTCTGCTTTACACTATGGTCAATCAATTTTTGAGGGCATTAAGGCTTACCGTACACAAGATGGCGGTTCTGCTATTTTCCGTCCTGAGAAAAACTGGGAGCGTTTTAATAAATCTGCGGTTCGTTTAGGAATGCCTGAAATAGATCAAGAAATATTTATCGAAGGCATGCGCCAGCTTATCGCATTGGATAATGCCTGGATTCCGAATGAAGCAGACACATCTCTTTACATCAGACCATTTATGTTTGCTACAGATGAGTTTTTGGGTGTGCGTAGCTCACTTACCTATAAATTCATGATTATATGTAGCCCTGCGGGCCCTTACTACAACAAACCAGTAAGTATTTATGTTCAAAATAGTTATGTAAGAGCCGTAAAAGGTGGTATTGGTTTTACCAAAGCTGCGGGTAACTACGGTGCTTCTATGTTCCCAACCGCAGAGGTGAGAAAAAAAGGTTATGACCAAATTCTTTGGACTGATGCCATCGAGCATAAATATGTGCAGGAAATTGGTACAATGAACGTATTCTTTATTGTAGATGGTAAGGCTATTACTCCTGATTTGAGCAGTGGTACTATCCTTGCGGGTGTTACCAGAGATAGCGTTATTTCATTGCTTAAAGATAATGGCATCGAGGTAGAAGAGCGTCCTATCAGCATCGATGAGTTGGTAGAAGCGCACAAAGCCGGTAAGCTAGAGGAAGCATTTGGTACCGGTACAGCTGCTTCCATGTCTTTCATCCAAGATTTGACTTATGGTGAGCATAAACTTATGCTGAAACCTGCTGCTGAATACGCTATAGCTAATAAAATCAAAGCGCAGCTTGACGATATCCGTTACGGTAGAGTAGAAGATAAGTTCAATTGGCTTACTAAAGTAAACTAGTTTATTTCATATTGGGATATATATGCCGGGAGTGTGAACTCCCGGCTTTTTTTTGACGTAATCCTGAGGCATGTCTTAATCCCAGATTACGCATTAGACTCTTTATATAAAATTATTCTTGCTTCTAATCCACTTCAATAGCTCAAAAACCATAATTTATTAAGCTTTTTTCACTATTTTGTGGATTATTTGCCATAATAATTTTCTTTTAAATTCCTAATGCGTAATCTGGGTTAATAGCCCGACACTGCTGTCGTAATCCGAGATATAGACTATAGTTAGATGCCAAGCCTTTGAGCTAAACAGTTGTAATGGCCTGAATTTGTTGACGCGATGAGTGCTTATTTATAGATAGCCCAGACGGGTGTGTATAAGTGTATAAAAGTAAAAGGCCGCCTTTAGGGCAACCTTTTACTTTTATGCATTTTGTTCTAAACTATCTTTAATGGAGATTCTTAAAAAGTCATTACTTTTACATCGTCGGCAATAACCAGTCTTCCCAGGGTCTTGGCTTTTATTTCGTCAATGCTCACACCCGGTGCATATTCTTTCAGCAAAAAGCCTTGGTCAGTAACTTCAAAATAGCCCAAATCGGTAACGATGCGTTGCACACATTTTAATCCGGTGATGGGAAGGGTACATTGTGGTAGCAGCTTAGAATTTCCAGCTTTGTCGGTATGGGTCATGGCTACAATGATATTTTTGGCAGAAGCTACAAGGTCCATAGCGCCGCCCATGCCCTTAACCATTTTGCCCGGCACTTTCCAGTTGGCAATATCGCCCTGGTCCGAAACTTCCATGGCTCCTAATACAGTAAGGTCCACTTTGCCGGCACGAATCATACCAAAGCTCAATGCGCTATCAAAATAGCTGCCGCCGGTTCTTAAGGTTACGGTTTGCTTACCGGCATTAATCAAATCTGGATCCACTTCTTCTTCTTTCGGGAATGGGCCAATACCCAACATGCCATTTTCACTCTGTAATACTATCTCTATATCCTCCGGCACAAAGTTGGCTACCAGCGTAGGCACACCAATACCTAGGTTAACGTACATGCCGTCTTTTAATTCTTTAGCGATGCGTTGTGCAATTTGCTCTCTGTTTAACGCCATTGTCTCTGCTGTTTAATTAATTTACTCCTCAAAAGTAAGCTAATATTTCTGTTTTAGCAATTCCCTGGAAGCACAATTTCGGCTTTGCTGGGGCTAAAAAAAGCTACGATTCGGTTACGGATGGGTATACGTTGCCACACTGCCTGTCGACAAGCATAAACGGCTAAATTGGTTCCTCTGCCCCTTGGGCTACAAAGCTCAGCCCTATATAAATTAAACCCAGATTACGCATTAGACTCTTTATATAAAATTATTCTTGCTTCTAATCCACTTCAATAGCTCAAAAACCATAATTTATTATGCTTTATTCACTATTTTGTGGATTATTTGCCATAATAATTTTCTCTTAAATTCCTAATGCGTAATCTGGGATAAATTAAAAGAAGGCGAAACTTATTGATATCAAGTTTCGCCTTCATAGCCAAGAGCGTTGCTCTCGGTAATATTAATGTCCTAAAACATAAGCAAAGATGAGTGGAGCTACAATAGTAGCATCACTTTCTACGATAAATTTAGGAGTATTTACATCTAGTTTGCCCCATGTGATTTTTTCATTAGGCACGGCTCCGGAGTAAGAACCATAAGAAGTGGTAGAATCAGAAATCTGGCAGAAATAAGCCCAGAAAGGAACGTCATGCCATTTCAAATCTTGATACATCATAGGCACTACACAGATTGGGAAGTCTCCTGCGATACCACCACCAATCTGGAAGAAACCTACACCTTTGCCACCAGAATTTTCTCTGTACCAGTCTGTTAAGTACATCATATATTCAATACCGCTCTTAACAGTGCTTGGTTTTAACTCGCCTTTGATACAGTAGCTGGCAAAAATGTTACCGGTAGTACTGTCTTCCCAGCCCGGACAAACGATAGGTAAGTTTTTCTCAGCAGCAGCTACAATCCATGAATCTTTAGGATCGATTTCATAGTATTGCTCCAGAACACCACTTTTCACTACCTGATACAGGAATTCATGAGGGAAGTAGCGTTCACCTTTGGCTTCCGCGTCTTTCCACACTTTTTCCAAATGTGCTTGTAAGCGACGGAAAGCTTCTTCTTCAGGAATACAAGTATCTGTTACACGGTTATAGTGATTTTCCAAAAGTTCCCATTCGTCTTGAGGGGTAAGGTCTCTGTAATGTGGTACGCGTTTGTAGTGAGAGTGCGCTACCAGGTTCATTACATCTTCTTCTAGGTTGGCACCGGTACAAGAGATAATGGCGATTTTATCCTGACGAATCATTTCCGCCAGAGAAATGCCCAGCTCAGCAGTACTCATGGCACCCGCTAAAGAAACCAGCATTTTACCACCATCTTTTAGGTGTGCTTCGTAGCCTTTGGCAGCATCCACCAAAGCAGCAGCATTAAAATGTCTGTATTGATGTTCAATAAATTGGGAAATAGGTCCTTTGCTCATTTATATTAAGTTTTTTGTAGAAAAATTGATGTTTGCAGGGCAAAGCTAAGCTAAATATCTCAATGAGATTTTTTACAAATGATAATTTGTGTGCTCATGCTTGGCGACAATTAATAGCTGTCTAGTCTGCATATGCCACCTCGGCATAGTCCACCTGGCCCGCTATGGGAGGGTGGAGTTTGCGCACCTTAATACTAAGGGTGCTGCCTGGGAAGCGCTCTTTCAGCGCGTTATAGATAGCCTTTACAATAGACTCCAGCGTGGTGAGGTTTTGCTCCAATGACTGCTTGATGAGCTCATAGATATGGGTATAGTCTATGAGTGGTAAATTTTGCACATCTGCCGGCTGCGATACACTGGCGTCTATTTGAATCTGGTTGAGTGTTTTGGATTCCTGAGGATATAGGCCCACAGGAGCGCCAAATTTGGCATTTTTAATGGCTACAGTAAGCATGTTAATCTTAGGTTTAGTATATAGTTACGAATCCCTCTTCAAACAAAGTGCCGTTTTTATACAACTTAAATTTGTGCACGCCTTGCTGATTGAAGTTTCTTTTATCCAGAATTACCGTTGTGCTGTTTACCCTCGGTATCAATACTACACGCTTTTGATTGCTGTTGAAAAACTCTACTCGGTAGCTAGTGGTAAGTGCATCACTCAGTTCTATATTGATATTGCCCGTAAAGGGGTTAGTAAAAACATATTTTGATTGTTGTGCATTAACTGGTTTGTTGTCAGATTTTACTACTTCGGCCACTGAAATAGTGCTGCCCCTCTCTACCACTTCATTTATTTTCTCCTGCAAATCTTCTGTGGCCATGATAGGTTTGCGCTGGGCAAGCATGGCAGAGTCAACCAATATACCTTTGATGTTGCTGTTGAAGCTCACCCCTGAGGTAAACTCCATGCTCACCTGATACCAGTTTTTACCCAAGATAGGTTGTGGGTCTACAAAGGCAGCGATACCTTTATTTTTCTTGGGTATCACCCCGATAGTAGTGAAGTTGACACTGCTATCCGGCGAGCGGTGTACCGTAATGGTTTTAATGCCATACTCGTATGGGTTATAAAAGGATAGGATATTTATCCCTTCCTTATTTTCCAACAAAATCTCTGGTAATACTGGAGGGCTAGTAGCTTCTGTGTCTTGGCACCAGGAATATATGGGATAGGCAATACTGCCCAATATAACAACTGCGGAGAGAAAAGATTTCAATTTCATGTTGTCAAAAGTAAAGGAAATAAGAGATTAATACAGCGTGATTTGAAAAAATTTACTCTTGCTTAACGCAGGAGTCGGGCTATACTACTGTTGCCCTGAAGGCCGCCCGAATGTATGCAAAGGATATTTCGGTTTTGCCAATGCTCTTTTTGTATCAAATCGAGTATGCCGTACATCATTTTGGCGGTATATACAAAGTCGAGCGGGATACCTTGTGTCTGCCGAAACTGGTTCATAAAGTCAATCAATTCAGCAGTGTGCTTACCAAAGCCACCAAAATGATAATCTGTGAGCAGTATCCAGTTGGTTTTTGTAGTATGTGCTTTGATGTAGGATTGCAGATAATCGGCCTGCTTGAGTGCCGCAAAGCCCAAAATCTGCTGCTGAGGAGCTGCCCCTTCTATTATGCCACAAAAAGTGGTGGCCGTGCCTACCGCCAGGCAAATAGTATCTACATCTGCAGCGATGTATTGGGCAATGGTGCTAGCACCTTGTATACCTTCCCTGCCCGAACCTCCTTCCGGGATAATCAGGTATTTCGGAAAGTGCTGTGCAGCTTGATTACGATTTTCGGGTTTGGCTAATATTCTGAAAAGGCTACGCTCCATAAAAATCAGAGTGGCACCCATACTTTTCAGGAACGATAAGGTAGCATTCTCTTTTTGCTGTAGCTCCTCGCCCCTGATTACCGCAATAAGCGGTATTTGATAATAATGACAAGCCGCTGCCGTGGCTGACAGATGGTTGGAGTAGGCGCCGCCGAATGTCACGATACCCTTGTAGTCTCCGCTTTTAAACTCCTCAAGAAAAGCTTTTAGCTTGAACCATTTATTGCCCGATACCTCCGGGTGAATTTGGTCCAAACGGAGCATATCCATGCGTATGCCGGCATGATGCGACAGCGGCATATCCAGCCTGCTGGTGGCTACAGATAAGTTAAGTTCAATAGCCATACTCTTTGAGATGTTGGTCGTTTTCTCTCCACTTGGGGCGCACCTTGACGAATAGCTCCAGATATACTTTCTTATCTAAAAAGGTTTCTATGCTTTCGCGGGCTTTAGTGCCCAGTTTTTTGATAAGGCTACCTTTTTGTCCGAGAATGATCATTTTCTGTGTTTCACGGGTTACCACGATATCCGCACTAATACGTACTATATGAGGCAAGTCTTTGAAAGACTGCACTACCACAGCAGTATGATAAGGAATCTC
>DATGQB010000111.1:0-3486 GCA_035304405.1 Edaphocola sp. | reverse complement strand
AATTTAAAAGAAAATTATTATGGCAAATAATCCACAAAATAGTGAAAAAAGCATAATAAATTATGGTTTTTGAGCTATTGAAGTGGATTAGAAGCAAGAATAATTTTATATAAAGAGTCTAATGCGTAATCTGGGATTATTTGCGATAGGGTCTTGCCGGCTCGCTTCGAGGCTTGCACCGCGCCACTGCGGGCTTTACGCCGCTATCCCTCACGCGGATAAAGAAGAAGCTTTTTGTATAATGGAAAAACAAAGAGGTTAGGCAGTAGTCTAATAGCGCGAAGCTCGGACTGGAATCGCTAATGTGCCCAACTGCTAGCTTGCGGGTGCTATCGCCCATTTTTGGCCTCGGAAGAAGTACCGTCCGGCTCTATGTGTATCAGCACATCACTTATTTCAGGCAGCTTTTGCATCAGCGCATCTTTTAGTTTATGGGCTATTTCATGACCTTGATATACGCTAAAGTTGCCATCTACAATGGCGTGCAAGTCTACATAAAATCCGGTACCCACTTTGCGCACATAGCATTTTTCCGTGCCTTTGACATGTTCTACATCCAAGGCAATGGCTCTGATTTTTTCTACCAACTCCGGATGGATATGCTCATCCATAATTTCCCCCAATGCAGGTCGGAAAATTTTAAAACAGTTGTAAAGTATCATAATAGAAGCTAGCAGAGCAGCAATATCATCTATATACTCGTAGCCTTCACCCAGATATATAGCCAGACTAATTCCTACAAAGGCAGCCATAGATGTCATGGCATCGCTTCTATGATGCCAGGCCTCTGCCTGCAAAGTGGTGCTGCCTAATTGGCGGCTTTTTCGCATTACTATCTGATAGTTGATTTCCTTCCAGCAAATGATGGCGGCAAGTATCCATAAAGTCCAGGCCTGAGGGGCATCATGCGGAGTGGTAATATTCTTAATGCTCTGGTAACCGATGGCGGCGGCCGAGACTATCAAGAAGCCCACAACTACAAAGGTTATCAATGGCTCTATCCTGCCATGACCATAAGGATGATTGTCATCTGCGGGGCGGCGGGCGTAGAGCAGACCTAGCAATACCAGCATGGAGGCTACTACGTCGGCACTAGACTCTATAGCATCGGCAATCAAAGCATAGGAGTTCCCATAGTAACCGGCAAGCCATTTGATAGCCGCCAGTACTATGCTGCTGATGATGCTCATTATGACTACAGATTCTCCTTTTTTACTAGAACTGCCCATAAGTATGTAAAGGTACAGCCTGACAAGCATTCTTTTATGGGAAACTTTATAAAAAATGACCTCGAAGCAGTGTATATTGGTAGCTTTCCTTCAAGGGGCAAGGCTGGGCTGGGTCTGATGGGCAGAGGATAATTGCGATGGTTTGTGAGAGTGGATAAAGCATAAGAAAGTATGCCCGTACAATGCTCACGAGCATACTCCTACCTAAACATTTCTTTTAGTAGTTCAGCGCTGCTAGACTCTTACTCTTGTAGTAGGTGCACACAATCCTTTCCGAAATTGGTAAGTTTCGGACGCAATACTGTAGCCATCTCGTCAATTTGTTCCGGAGTCACAGTTACACCCTCAGTTGTGAAGCCTAATACAGACACCACTACAGGTACTTCTGCTTCAGTATAGTTTTTATCCAAATCGGTAGCCATACAAGCAGCGAGCGCTTTTGCCTTGGAAGCTTCCAAACCATTTGCAGCAAGCTTTTGTTCTAACTGTTGTCCAAACGACTGAACCAATTTTGCCTTCTGTGCTTTGTTATTTTGAGCAAGAGCCATAGTGCTAAATCCTACTATAGCAGCAATGCTTACGACCAGTTTTTTCATGTTTTTACTATTGGGTTTGTACAAATAATTTATAAATATAAGAAGAAGGCTAATAAGTTCCAAATAATTTTTGTGCTAATCTGCAAATTTCGCGTGGTATTAAGCTTTGCTTTCTTTCTTGTTTTTGAAAATGCCTATGATTATGGGCAGCACAGAAATAAGGATGATTCCCATGACAACTTTAGAAAAATTGTCCTTGATTATAGGAATATTTCCCAGGAAATAACCTGCCAGTGTTATACCTACAACCCATATCACTCCACCAATGATATTATAAGTAACAAAAGTACGGTAAGTCATATTGCCTATTCCTGCTACAAATGGTGCAAAGGTTCTCACAATAGGTACAAAGCGGGCAATAATTATAGTTTGGGGGCCATGCTTTTCGTAAAAATGATGTGTTTTCTCAATGTATTCCGGCTTCACTAATTGCTTTCCAAAAAGGCGCAGCTGCACAAATTTATCCCCGGCATATTTGCCAATCATATAGTTGCATCCATCACCAAGAATAGCAGCTATCAGCATGATGAGGATAGCGGTTCCAATGCTGAGAGAGCCATCCTGAGCGGCCAGCATCCCTGTGGCGAACAAAAGGGAATCTCCGGGCAAAAAAGGCATTAATACCAATCCGGTCTCTACAAAAATAATGAGAAAGAGTATCAGGTATATCCAGTAGTCGTACTTCGCTACTAACTCTACCAAATGATCATCGATGTGTAAAATAAAATCTATTAAGTCTGTTATCATGGTACACAAAAATATGTTAGCCAGCAAAAGTAGTTATTATTTATAATGATTATGAATTTATCCTACGCTCATTCGGTAGAAATGGAGGACTATTGGGGCCTAATCTCTTTTATCGGTATTATTCTGCGGCTGCATGGGCTATTTCTTGTAATTTTGGGCTTTAAAAAGACAAAATAATTGAGCGAATTTATGAAAGCACTTTCAGTTAAGGAGTTCCAGGGTTTGATGCCGCAGGCTATCATTATCGATACCAGACAGCCGGAAGATTTCACCCCCGGTTTCGTGCCGGGTGCCATCAATATCGGCTTGGGCAAGCACTTTGTAGAGTGGATGGAGACTTTAGTGCCTGCTGAAAGCGCCTTGCTTCTAGTGGCTAATCAGACAGACCTAGAGGATACCTATGAGGCGCTCCGCATCATGGGTTATAATAATATTTTGGGGCATTTAGATGGCGGTTTTACGGCATGGACAGAAGCCTCAATGGGCATAGATATGATAATCGATATTCCCGGCGATGAGTTGGCACTCGATATCCCATTTGACAATAAGCTGATGCTGGTAGATGTGCGCTCAGTTACTGAGTTTGAGCAAGGCCACCTGCTAAATGCGGAGAATTTGCCATTGACTCAAATTCTGAATCCTTTACACCTGGCGCAGCTGGATGAAGACAGCAACATTTATGTGTATTGTGGTGGGGGGTACAGAAGTGTGGTTGCCTGTTCTATTATGAAAAAAGAAGGCTTCCATAATATCCGCAATGTTCTGGGAGGCTATGCTGCACTTAAAGATACTGAGAATATTCCATTAGAATTACCTAAAAAGAAATAGGGGAATGCCATTTCGGCATATCGCTCCGTAAACAATGTTTTGAAGCAGCCTCGAAGCATGAGTTTTCCAGGCTGCTTTTCTTTTAA
>DATGQB010000110.1:0-5413 GCA_035304405.1 Edaphocola sp. | reverse complement strand
TCTTTGCATTTATAAATTCGTTCCAATAAGGATTGGTAGTTCAGTTGGTTAGAATGCCGCCCTGTCACGGCGGAGGTCGCGGGTTCGAGTCCCGTCCAGTCCGCAAGAGAGTCGTACAGTATCGTACGGCTCTTTTTGCTTTTATACCTATCCATATGTACTCATGCCCGTACATATTTTTGCGCAAACTACGTAAGTAGCTATGATGGGCATTATCTTCAATGAATGCACTTTCAGCCTGATACGGACAGGCCCCAGCCATCAAGATAAAAGGGCTATATTTGGGCTGAAATTTAGAACAAGCTCAGATACTTCACCTTGTCTCGAATGTGCACCTATAAGCCCCTGCAGGAGGGATAAATGTAAGATTAAGCCCAGTACGTATAACATAAAGCCGCCCGACACTTTAGGTCGGGCGGCTTTTATTACAAATCTGAGCACTACAGTCGAAACTAAGTGAGCAAATATTGCATAACAATACTATTTAAACTCACTGTCTTTAATAGTGGTGTTTACCTCCACTTTTTCCACTGTCATCTCCATATTACCCATTGGAGTTTGGCTAACGATTTTGTGTGCTACTTTGTAGCCATTTGCACCGTTTACAGCTCTATAATCATCGTAAAGAGAAGTTTGACTTTGACCTTCGCCGTCAACCACCACTTCCTTTACCGGAAGATTGGTAGCTTTATCGATATAGACAGTAGCTTTAAACTCACCTTTTGTTTTCTCGATGACATAGCATTCTTTTCCCTCTACAGTCTCAATACCCTTCAGATTAAGCGTATAACCAAATTTTTCTGGATAAAACTCTGATTGCAAATTGGCTTGGTCTTTAAGGGTAGCAAGAGTAGCCTCATCCAAATCCTGAGTTTGGCCCATTGCGCTGGCAAAACCTTTATTTCCGTTTACAACGATGCGCTGTACCTCACCCATTTGAGGCACAATGATACTCATCATAAACTTATCAGGACTCACCACTTTGCGAACCATTTTGATTTCTGTACCCTGCATAGATGAAGCTAAAGTAATGGCGATAGACTTCAATCCGTTTACCACTTGCTCACCACCCACAGCTTTGATATAGTTGCTCATAACAGACTGAGCAGTTACACCAGACTCAACAGCTTTTGAGACCGGAGCTTCAATTGGGTTACCGTAGTGGTCGTAATAATTGATTTTTCCATCGGCAGCAAATCTTTTCAGCTTGACCGCTTCCTCTTTATCACCTACTACAATGATACGTGCAGCATCAGGTTTTACATATTTCTTCGCAGTGGCCTGAATATCATCAACCGTAATGGCATTAACGCTTTTCAGATAGTTTTTGTAATAATCCTTAGGCATTTTGTAACGCTCAATATTGATAGCGTAACGGGCAATGGTCTGAGGGCTTTCCAAGCCAATAGCGAAGGTACCACTCACATAATTTTTCATTTCCTGCAAAGTAGTGGCATCCACTTTCTCGTCACGAATGCGGCGCATTTCTGCCAATATTTCATTTACAGAGGAGTCTGTAACGGCATTTCTGGCTTTAGCATATGCCTGGAAGTTACCTACTACGATATCATTATCGAAAGAAGAGTAAGCACCGTAAGTCCATCCATGCTGCTCACGCAGGTTTAAGAATAACCTTCCGGTACCGCTACCACCCAATATCTCATTGAGCATTCTTACCTTGATAACGTCTTGCGTACCAGGTTTTAAATCTATCGGATAGGTTACTCCAATTACACTTTGTACTGCATTATCACGTGGCACGAAATCAACAGTAGTTTTTTCTGGAAAAGACACTGCCGGATAGTTTACTTTAGGTACAGACGATTTTTTCCAAGAACCGAAGTACTTCGTAACCAAAGCTTTTGCTTCAGCAAGTGTGATATCTCCTACAACAGCCAGATAAGCAACATTTGGTCTGTAGTAAGTTTTGTAATAGTTAATACAATCTTCCAAAGTAATATTGTCGATTGTTTCCTCTGTGGTAACTAATGCATATGGGTGATTTTTACCATAGTTAAGCACACGGCTTACATTTCCCAACATTGCATCTGGGTCAATTTTAGCCTGCTCAATGCCGGTTTTGAACTGCTTTTTAAGCTTATCCAGTTCATCCTGCTTGAAATCAGCATTCATCATAGCATCTGCCATAAGGCTCAGAAGAGCATGCTGATGTTTTTTCATTGCATTACCATACATGCTGCTACCACTAGCAGAGATAACGGCTCCGATACGGTCGGTAGCTTCGTCAAACTGCTGTTTATTCATTTTTTTTGTACCGGCAGTAACCAAAGAGCCGATAAAATCATCTACACCCGCCTTAGCCGGGTCTATTACCGGGTCGATATCAAACTGGAAAGAGTAAGATACCACTGGCAGTTTGTGGTTTTCTACCACGAATACTTTCAATCCATTGGGTAGAGTGAAAGATTGTGCATCTTTTAGCTGGATTACCGGAGCCGGACCAGGTTTTGGACGCACACTTCTATCAAGATTTTGTGCGTAAGAGGCAGATGCAAGCATAGCCAATGCTGCTATCGATATTGTGATCTTTTTCATTGCTTATATTATCATTCCGACAGGGTCGGACAATTTTTATTCGTTAATTAAATTTGATTAATAAAAATCCCGCTTATCAGGAGCACCGATTAGTTTTGACCCTCCATAGATTTTGGCAAATAATACACCACCAAACGATTGTTTTTGTTGAGGTATTTCTGAGCCACTCTTTGCACATCAGCCGGAGTAACTTTTTGGTATCTTTCCAATTCTGTGTTAACCAGATTGGTATTTCTGAAAAAAGTATAGCTAGTAGCTAAGTTTTCAGCAATGCCAGAGATTCTTGCATTTTGCCGAACGAATTCAGATTCAACCTGAGCTTGTACTTTTTCGAATTCTTCTTTAGACACCAGAGTGTTTTGAATTTTTTCGATTTCCTCGTCCATACCTTTAAGTAAATCTTTGTAGTCAACACCTTGGTTAGGAATACCGAACATCACTGCCAAACCAGGATCATCTTCTAATGGGAAAGCAAAAGAGAGCACTTGAAGCGCTTGTTGCTTTTTATCAACCAATTCTGTTTGCATTCTGGAGCTGGCACCACCAGACAAGATTTTATTCAAAATCCCCATGGCATAAGCGTCATCAGAGCCAATTTTAGGGGCGTGATAACCTACCACCACTGCAGGCAGAGGCACATTAGAGTAATGGTAAACCTCTTTTTGAGTGCCGAATGCAGGTTCTTTCACATTTGGACGAGGAATTGGCTGTGTGCCCTTAGGAATGCCGGCAAAATATTTTTCAATCCATTTTTTGGTTTGCTCTACTTTTATATCACCTGCTACTACCAAAACGGCATTGTTAGGCACGTAGAAAAGTTTGTAGAAGTCCATAAACTCACTGTACTTAGCCTCATCGATATATTGAGCAGAGCCGATTGGCATCCAGTTGTACGGATGTTGGGTATAAGCGTTCTTGAACACCACTTCTAACAAATCACCATAAGGCCGGTTGTCATAGCTTTGTTTCTTCTCTTCCTTTACTACTTTTCTTTGCGTTTCGATACCTACGCTATCCACCTTTGCATGCAGCATACGCTCAGCTTCCATCCAAAGTGCCAGCTCCTCTTGATTGGAAGGCAAAGTCTGGAAATAATAAGTACGGTCATGGGAAGTATTGGCATTAAGTACACCACCGTTTGCTTGAATAAGTTTGAAATATTCACCACGGCCAATGTTTTCAGTACCCTCAAACATCAGGTGCTCGAAAAAGTGAGCAAAACCTGTGCGCTTAGGATCTTCATTTTTAGACCCCACATGGTACATCACCGAAACATTTACAATAGGAGTAGAATGATCTTCATGCAAAATAACATGCAAGCCATTGGGCAGGTCATATTCTATGAAATTGATTTTGTTGCTCTGCGCAAGAGCAGACAGAGTGGCCGACGCAATAAAAGTTGCCGTCAGAATTAAACGCTTCATATTCTGTTGTTTGATTTGGTTAAGTATGATTTTACCTCGCAAAGATATTTAAATGTTTGACTTTCTGCATCACCCATTTTGGGGGATATTCCCTCCCCCATTCTATTTGCGGCACAAGAGCAAAGTGTATCAAAAATACAAAATCACACCATATATTCCTGTGTATAAATGTGTATAAAAAGAACTCCTATGTACCGCCAAATATTTGTAATTTTATATCAAGATGAAACCAGAACAGCATTTTGTGAAAGGTAGAGGGGCACAAATTAACCCCGGCAGTAGTTTCTCCAAATTACAATATGAATCACTTGAAGTGGGCGACGCACAAGACGAGTGGGAATGCGAGCCCGAAATACTACGCACCCACATCATTCCCCAGCGGGCCAAAAGCATTGTAAATAAAATAAAATCTGAAGACTTACCCATGGCCTTGTCTGCCAACCCTTATCAGGGTTGCGAGCATGGATGCGTATATTGTTATGCCCGCAGTACGCATGAATACTGGGGATTTGGAGCCGGATTGGATTTTGAAACCAAAATAATAGCCAAGACCAATGCCGCGGAGCTCTTAAGGCAGTATTTCGACAAGAAAAGCTATCAACCCGAAATACTTTCTCTCTCCATGAATACCGACTGCTATCAACCCGTGGAACGACAACTTAAACTCACCAGACAACTACTGGAAGTATGCCTCGAATACCGAAATCCCGTAAGCATTCTTACCAAAAATGCTCTGGTACTACGCGATATGGACATCTTGCAGGCCCTACATGAGCATGGACTGGTATCTGTAAGCAGCTCTATAACCTGCCATGATGAAAACATGAGACGTAAGCTGGAACCTCGCACTTCGAGTATTGCCACCCGACTAAAGATAATAGAATCTATGGCCAAAGCGGGCATACCTACCGGGCTTATGTTTGCCCCCATTATACCCGGCCTTAATGATGCGGAAATGTACTCGGTACTTAAAAGCGCTGCCGATGCAGGTGCAGAGCGAGCAGGATACACAATTGTAAGACTTAATGGTATGATAGCAGAGATATTCAGAGACTGGCTGGAAAAAACCTATCCGGATAGAGCAGAGAAAGTGTGGCATAGCATTGAAAGTTGCCATGGAGGCAAAGTAAGTGACAGCCGTGCTTTTACCAGAATCGTAGGCGAAGGCCATATTGCCGGCATCATCCGACAGCAGTTTAAACTCTTTTGTCAGAAACTGGGGCTCAACCAGCATGCCCGCCAATTGAATCATGGAGCCTTCAGACGGCCTGCTCCCGGTGGACAACTCAGCTTGTTTTAACCCAGATTACGCATTAGACTCTTTATATAAAATTATTCTTGCTTCTAATCCACTTCAATAGCTCAAAAACCATAATTTATTATGCTTTTTTCACTATTTTGTGGATTATTTGCCATAATAATTTTCTTTTAAA
>DATGQB010000109.1:0-10786 GCA_035304405.1 Edaphocola sp. | reverse complement strand
ATTACTACCTTTATGATGGTCAGCAGGCAGCGAGATTCTATGTTATAGACACCGACCCTTCCAGAAGCACTTACGGCCAACTGGTAGATCCGGCTTCAAACGGCGGTGTACCTCCATACGCACTTGCCAATCCTAGCAATCCGGGTGTAGTCATACAGCCGGCAGCGAACAGAAGGATATTTTCGGACTGGGCCTTTAATCCAAATGATGGTATGCTATACGCTGTTACCAATCAAAACTCTGTAGCACCATACACTGTGGTTAAATACGACCCTCACAATGGCAACATGACTACCGTCGCCGGCCCAATTACAGGAGATGGTTTCCAAGGCAATGTCAGTATCGGTGCTATTTTTATCGACAAGCATGGCAACTTCTGGGCATTTGGTAATACCCAAGGGCATTTATACTCCGTTGACTTCGGCACCAAGAAGGCAACCAGAATATCTACCAACTCCATAACCAATACCAGCAATATTGATGGTGCAACTTGTGTTGATGCCGACAATCCGTTGCCTATGAGACTTGGTGAATTCAAGGCCTACTTATCTGAAGGAAATGCGACGCTGCAATGGACTACAGTCCAGGAAATGGAAAATGCTGGATTTGAAATCCAAAGAAGCGCAGACGGCAAGTCCTGGAGCAATATAGGATTTGTAGCGACCAAAGCAGAAAATGGGAATAGCACTACGAGCATCAATTACAGTTTTATGGATACCCGCCCGGAGATGGGCACCAATATGTATCGACTAAAACAAATGGACAAAGATGGCACAGCTACCTACAGCGCTATAAAGATTCTAAAACTGCAGGCAGAAAAGAATTCCATCACTATGACACCCAATCCGGTAAGGGACTACCTGAGCATTCAAAATACGGATGCCGGTAGCACTATTCATATCTTCGACCTTGCTGGTAGGCATATGTTGAGCATTAAAGGCAATGGAGAAAACATCGACATCAATTTGTCAGGATTCACTTCGGGCCTATACTTCGTTCAGATTATAGAAGCTGATGGCAACATAGAGAACCATAGAATCGTCAAACAATAAGCATAGCAAAACGCTCAAAATTTGATTCAAAGGCTATCCAGACTGAGGGGTAGCCTTATTCTTATCTCCCGACCAGAAAATTATTATTCATGGCACAGGATGATGTCCTAACTATACCTGCTCACAAAAGCACCCGCATATTCTGGCAGGATGCATCGAGCGCCAATGCCCTTCAATACGTACATCATTACCCATTTTTATCGAAAGGAAGTACCTTTTAGATTGAGCTTCATGTGCAAGCCCTAATTTGTGAGCCCTATAGTATGTCAACTTTTCTTTGCAACAAATAGTATCCCCTGACTTCCCTTTATTCCAAAGCACTATGGGGGCTTGTTTTGAATGCAATTTCTTGCACAAAAAAAATGAGAAGAACTCCAAAATTGGAGCCTCCTCATTTTTATTTATCGATATAAATTCAGACTGCTTATTGCACCTTTTAATATGCCGAGCACTACAATCTGCCGGCACCCGCATAGTAGCGAGTCCAATACGGCTGATTGAGGTCGCTAATAACCACCCCTTGAGAGGAAGAAGCATGTACAAACTTACCATCGCCAAGATATACCCCACAATGAGATATCCTCTTAGTTTTGATACTAAAGAAAACCAAATCGCCTTCTTTCAATTCGTTTTTATCATAAATCCTTTTGGTCATCATAAACTGCATAGCGGCAGTACGCTCCAGACTCTGACCAAAAACATCGAGAAACAATTGACGTGTAAAAGCAGAACAGTCAATAGCCCTTTTTGAAGTGCCACCCAGACGGTACGGAGTGCCATACCATTCCTGAATAAAGCCGTAAAGCTGAGGATTACGTCTTAAACCCTCTGCCAGCTTAGCTTTAGCGCTTTGCTTATCTTTAAAAGCCGGCGCAGGCTCATCATCTACCATTTCCGGAGCCACTAAGCCGGTTCTGCTGGGGCGTCTGTTGTTATTTGCAGAGGTTCTATTATTATTATTGTGACGGTTAGCAACCGTATTATTATCTGTGTTGTTAGCACCAGAAGGAGCAGAAGACCTATGTACCACAGAAGGCGCTTCCAATGAAATACCCTCAATAAATCGAGAGGCTTCGGCATCTACCGAAGTCTCCGCACTAGCGATGCGGGAATTTCTTGGAGCATCCTGCGCAAACGTATATATTGAGGTAGCCATTATCGCTGCCGACAACATGATTTTTAGTATTTGCATACTGCTCTGTTTTGACAATTCTAATTTTGGAACAGCACGAAAGTAATTTCAAAAGCATTAATGACCAATTTTTCTTAAAAATTTTAACAATTCCGGCTATCCGAATTAAACTAGATATTCTGTCCGAAATTGGCAACTTAAAACTATATTTGCACAAAATCATTACACAAATTAATTTTTAAAAACAAAGACTATATGAAAATATTAGTTTGTATCGCAAAAGCTCCGGATACTACAGCTAAGATTTCTTTTACGGACAATGATACTAAGTTTAACGAAGCAGGTGTAACCTTCATTATCAATCCATACGATGAGATGTACGCATTAGTACGTGCCATCGAACTGAAAGAAGCAGGTCTTGCCAATGAGATTCATCTGGTAAGTGTAGGAGGTGCCGATACAGATGCCGTAATCCGCAAAGCACTTGCTCTTGGCGGCGACAGCGCATTCCGTATCGATGCTGCTACCAACGACCCTTACACCATTGGTGCTCAAATCGCCGATTTAGTACAAAAAAATGGCTACGACTTAGTATTAACCGGAAAAGAATCTATTGATTATAACAATGGCGCTGTAGGTGCTGTTATCGCGGGCATTTTGGGATACAATTATATCGGTAACGCAAGCAAATTAGAGCTCAGCGGTGCCGAAGCTACCGTTTCTCGTGAAATTGAAGGTGGAGAAGAAACCCTTGCAGTGGGATTACCATTGGTGGTTGCTTGCCAAAAAGGAATGGCAGAACCTCGAATTCCAAATATGCGTGGTATCATGGCAGCTCGCACCAAGCCTTTGACCGTGGTTCCTGCAGTTGATGCCAGCGCATTAAGCAGTGTAACACGCTATGAAATGCCACCAGCCAAGCAAGGTGTAAAACTGTTTACAGTAGACCAAATGGATGATTTAGTTGCGGCATTAATCAACGATGCAAAAGTGCTTTAATTTCCGACAAATCATTTTAGAGGAATAGGAAACCTAATTCATTTAAACAATAAAGAAATTTCAAATTAGCAATATGTCTGTTTTAGTATTTATAGACCACAATCAAGGCAGTTTCAAAAAAAATGCCTTTGAAGCAATAAATTACGGTGCACAAACCGCCGCTAAGCTTGGTGGCACTGTGACCGCTCTTGTATTGGGCGCAGCTAACGAAGCCGACTTAGCAGCATTAGGTAAATATGGTGCACAACAAGTATTACACGTTAATGATGCTCGCCTGAATCATTTTAATACCAAAGCATACGCAAAAGCTGTAGTAGCGGCTGTGAACCAAACTGGCGCGCAAGTGCTGGTTTGCTCTGCCAACAACAACGGCAAAGCTCTGGCCCCATACGTTGCCGCTCAGTTAAAAGCAGGACTGGTAGCAGGTGCTGTTGACTATCCTCAAACCGACAACGGTTTCACTGTAAAAAAATCTGTTTTCTCCGGTAAAGCTTTTGCATACGTAACTGTAAACGCTGACAAAAAAGTGATCACCCTGACGCCAAATACCTTTGCACCAAGCGAGCAAGGTGGCGCTGCAGCGGTAAATGCTTTAAGTGTTGACTTCTCTGATGCAGATTTTGGCGTAAAATTTGTTTCTGAAAACGTAGTTAAAGGTGAGGTACCTTTGAGCGAAGCAGAACGCGTTGTATCCGGTGGTAGAGGTATGAAAGGACCTGAAAACTGGGGAATCCTGGAAGACTTAGCCAAAGCAATGGATGCCACCCTTGCATGTAGCCGCCCTGTAGCAGATGCACACTGGCGCCCACACCACGAGCACGTGGGACAAACAGGTGGCACTATCCGTCCAAACTTATATGTGGCGGTAGGTATCTCCGGAGCTATCCAACACCTTGCTGGAGTAAACAGCTCTAAAACAATAGTTGTGATTAACAAAGATGCGGAAGCACCATTCTTTAAAGCTGCCGACTATGGTGTAGTAGGTGACGCTTTCGAAGTGGTACCAAAACTTACAGAAGCTGTAAAGAAAGCAAAAGGTCTCTAAGCTTTAACATATAACACAATCAAAAAAATGCGCTGCCTTTGGCAGTGCATTTTTTGTTGGCATAAATAATCTGTATTTTCGCTTGAATAACCCTAAATGGCAAGGCATGGAAGCAAGAATGCAGTGGCATCATCTATACAGCGATAAGAGAGTAGGCACTAAGACTGGATTTGAAAATTCCCATGATAGTTTACGTACATCCTTTATCAAGGATTATGACCGCATAATTTTCTCCTCTGCATTCCGCCGGCTGCAAAACAAGACGCAGGTATTCCCATTACCCGGACCTGCATTTGTACACAATAGGCTCACCCATAGCTTAGAAGTAGCCTCAGTAGGCCGAAGTCTGGGCAAGGCTGTGGGGCAAGAAATAGCAGACAAATATGCCCAGCAATACGGTAAGGCCTTTGACGAGTTTTACCGGTATGAACTCTCCTCTGTGATAGCCGCAGCATGTCTGGCTCATGATATTGGCAACCCGCCATTTGGCCATTCAGGTGAGGATGCTATTCGCAATTACTTTCTCGGCATGGATGCCACTACACTTGAGAGATACCAAGACGAACTAAGTGCCAACCAATGGGCCGATTTTACGCATTTTGAAGGCAATAGCAATGCTTTCAGAATACTCACCCATAATTTCGCAGAGGAAGAATCTGCTTATAATATTACACAGACCACTCTGGCCAGTATAGTCAAATATCCAAGCAGCTCCCTACTGGGTTTTGATAAATCCTCATGCCTCATCAGCCGAAAAAAATCGGGCTTTTTCGATAGCGAAATAGCTCGCTGGGAACAGATTGCTACAGCATTGCAAATTCCTAAAATTTCCGGAGCCGCAGAGGATGAACCCATGTATATGCGGCACCCATTTGTATTCCTAACAGAAGCTGCAGATGACATTTGCTATAGAATAGTTGATATTGAAGATGCGCACCGTCTAGGGATAGCCCACTATAATGAAGTTCTGGAGCTTTTCCTTCCCTTCTTTGAGGATGATGATGATTATTATAACAAAGAAAGAATTCTTGGAAAATTAAAAAGAATAAAGGATCCGAATCAGGGTATTCAGTACCTGAGAGCGGTATGGATAGGTAAGATGATACAGCTGTGCAGCAGGGCATTTATGCATCATGAAGATGAACTACTCAATGGAAATTTGCAAAAATCTCTGTTAGAAACGCTGCCGAAGAAACTGGCGAATGCTATGGAGCGCATCGATGACTTTTCAATATCCAGAATATACCATCACCGTTTTGTGGTAGAAATAGAAATCACCGGATTTAAAGTCATAGGCGACCTCCTGGATATATTCATCAAGGCATTACTACAACCAGAGCTTATACGCTCTCAAAAAGTATTGCAATTGATTCCAACGCAATTCCCTATCAAATTACAAAAAGGAAGTCTTTATGAAGACACTTTGTCCATCACGGATTTTATATCCGGCATGACAGACCTTTATGCCATTGACCTTTACAGAAATATTTCAGGTATTACTATTAAGGCATTGTAGCCATTAGCGCTTGCTCTTCTTATACCATAAGTAGGCTACTGTACCCATAAAGGTAACGGGAATAGCGGCAAGATAGAGGATACCGAAATTCAGGCCTTTAGCAGCAGAATCACCTAATTGTGAAGCAGTTTTGGTACACATTGCGCAGCCTTGCGCCCATGCAGACTGCGCAGCAAACACAGCTATCAAGCTAAGTAGAACCAATAAAAGACGTTTCATAGCCTTATGAGGATTAAAAATTCATTGGCAAAGGTACTACATTTATTTTGCTTGCACCGTTCTCGTAACTTGATAGTATTTTATTTGCTTAAAGCGCAATAAATCATTGACAAAGCGCACCAAATACAAATCCCTGAAAGTACCGTCTCCGGGGTCAAACCCTATCACCGCACCATATTCCAGACTGTCCACTGCTCTAATCTCAGGTTTCACTACCCTATCCCCATACCACAAAGGAAAGCGTTTAGTCTTCTGAGCTTCCACAGCGCCGTAGCCATATGCTACGCTGAACTCTCCGTTCTGTTCCGTTTGCTCGTTGGTGTATATTCTGATAAAAAATTTAAAGTCATTCAAATCGTCCTTGAGGGGTTTTTCATAGGCCGCTACTTCGGTGCCCGGTGCAGGCAGGGGCCAGCGTTCTAATTCGGGCTCAGCATTATCCAAAGTATTAATAGCCTCCTTATTATCGGCAGTACCTGGCTCAGCATCTTTTGCAGCCTCGCCACAGGCCGTGGTTAAAAGCCAAAAACATAATGGTAGTAACAATCTCCTCATAGAGCAAAGATATATAATGCCCTGAAACTATTTTCTATAGTCTGCAAGCCGGCAGGAAAGTAAAAAATGTATATTTTTGGCAGCAAATCTATAATTGTAATTATGCGCCAGGCACCTTTTCTGAAAAAAGGCGATACTATTGCCATCACCTGCCCATCGGGATTCATCGCAAAAGAAACCATCTTAAAAGCAAAAGAGAATCTAGAAAACTGGGGATACCATGTAGTTATTGGCAATACCGTGGGCGAAAGTGACAACTACTTCTCTGCCCCCGACGATGTAAAAGTTGCCGACCTCCAAGCTTTTCTTGACGATGAGCATATCTCGGCGATAATCATGGGGCGTGGAGGCTATGGCATGTCCAGAATTATAGACCAGTTAGATTTTAGCAAATTCATACTGAATCCTAAATGGATATGTGGCTTCAGTGATATTACAGTAATACATAGCCATCTCCAAAGCAATTTTGGCATTGCTTCTATTCATAGTCCTATGTGTGGCTCATTCACCAAAGAGCTCATGAAGAAAGACTTTATGAAATGTTTCAAAAACATGCTGCGAGGCCAAGCGCTGCAATATCCTATCCATCCCAATCCAAATAATGTTGCGGGACATGCCAAGGGTATCTTAATAGGTGGAAACCTGGCCATGCTTGCGCATCTGAGTGGCTCTGTATCTGCCCCAAACGCGCATGGCAAAATCCTTTTTATTGAAGATATTGGCGAGCATTTGTATAATATAGACAGAATGCTCTATAATCTAAAACGTAGCGGCGTCTTTGACCGCCTGATAGGTGTTATTTGCGGCGGCTTCACAGACCTACAGGACACCACCCGCCCCTTCGGCCAAGACATCTATCAAATTCTATCGGCGCATTTTAACCACTTAGGTATTCCGGTAGTTTATGATTTCCCTAGTGGTCATATTGAGGAAAATTACCCCATTATGCTTGGTGGCATTTATGAGATGAATGTGGGAACAGAGGAAGTAATTGTTCGCTATCAGCCTGCTTAAATGTGGGCATCCTCTGGGCCTGCACACATTTAGCGTGAAAGCCACAAACCAGCATACACAGCCAAACAGCCCACAATCATACTGGAGAGCGTATAGACCATAGACATTCCCATATTGCCCTGCTGAATAAGTTTTACATTTTCAGCCGCAAATGCCGAGAAGGTGGTAAATCCACCGCAAAACCCAGTGAGCAACAGCCATTTGAGATGCTGATCATCGGCATGATTTCTATAAATATAACCGGTAAACAAGCCCATCAGGAGGCTGCCTATTATATTGACAATAAAAGTGCCCCAGAATGTATGCTGCACAAAAAGCTTGGAGCTGTAATGGGTACTGAGCAATCGCAGTACACTGCCGGCCGCCCCACCGACGGCCACTAAAAGTATAGATCGCAGCATGATTATAAGATTTTTGGCACCATTTTACATCAAAATTAATACACTTCTGTGACATACCCTATGTTGTGAGCCCAGCTGCAGCTCGACAATAGGCTTCAAATGCACTAACTTTGCGGGCAAAACACGTTTCTATGGCAAAAGGCACAGCCATCATCACCGGCGCAACAAAAGGAATCGGAAAAGCTACCGCATATTATTTTTTGCAGCAAGGCTACAACCTGGGCATCTGTGCCCGAACTGCTGAAGACTTAGAAGCGCTACGGGCTCAGTGGCAAGCCGAATTTCCTGAGCAGCGAGTGCTGGCATTTACTGCCGATTGTGCAGATAATGAACAAGTTCGGGCTTTTGCCGAAACATGTCTTAGCCATTTTGGCCACATTGATGTTCTGGTAAACAACGCCGGCATTTTCCTGCCTGGCACGGTGCTGGAAGAGGATGAGGATAAATCTTTGCGAGAACAAATGGAGGTAAACTGCTTCGCCGCCTTTACCATGAGTAAAATTATTGGCAATGCAATGAAGAAACAACAGCATGGCCATATTATAAACGTGTGCTCGATAGCAGGCCTACAAGCCTATGCGGGTGGCTCATCCTACAGCATAAGCAAATATGCCATGTTAGGCATGTCTGACAATTTCAGAGAAGCACTCAGGCCATTCAAAGTTAAGGTAACAGCTATTTGCCCAGGCCCTACTCAGAGTTATAGCTGGGAAGGCAGCGGTGTAGATATGGAGCGCCTCATGCCTGCAAGCGACATTGCCAGAATCATTTACGAATGCAGCCAAACGAGCTGGAACACTTGTGTGGACAGAATCAGCATTACGCCCGTGCAAGCAATGTAGCGGGAGATGGGGCTAAGCTAATACCTGTCAACCCTTAAGCCAGGTCAAAAAATCTGACATCTTTTCCTTGCTTACCAATACTTCCTCAGCAAAAGGAAATTTGAGGTGTACAGACACCCTTCTGGACAAAGTTTGCGTTACCTCTTTTACTGCATCCCGATTGAGAATAAACTGGCGGTTGGCTCTATAAAAATCGGCACCGCAAAGTTGCTGCACTTCATCGAGCGACTTGTTGATATAGTAAGTCTTTTGCTCAAAAGTAACCAGATGAGTGAGGTCATTTTTGATGTAGAAAAGGGCAATATCTTTAATCTTTATCGGAATTACCTTATCCTGCTGATATACAAGGATAGACCCCTTTGACACCGCTGGCTGAGGTTGTAGCGCTGCAGCCAGCATCTTACTTAGCGAGCGAAAATCACCCATAGCATCAGAGGTCGCAGTCAGTCTTTTAAACTTTTCTATTGCCTCGGCAATGGTGTTGCTGTTAAATGGCTTGAGTATGTAATGTATACCATTGGCCTTGAAAGCGGAGAGGGCATACTCATCATAGGCAGTACAGAAAATCACGGGAGTTCCCATACCCAATTCTTCATATATCTCAAAACTAAGTCCATCCCCCAGCTGAATATCACTAAAAATCAAATCCGGGGCAGGGCTATTTCTGAAATAATCGATAGCTTCCTTCACCGAATGCAGGGTTTTCTGCACCTTGCATTCCGGCGCCACCTCAGCAATGATATCTTTCAAATCCTCAGCAGTGATGCGTTCATCTTCAACTATAATAATGTTCATAGTGCTAAAGTATTTTTAGGCATACAGAATATATTTGCCCCTCAGTTTTTATAATAGGCGGTGCTCCGTCCAAGATACGGTACCTTTCTTTGAGCATGTTGTGCCCATTACCGGTAGATTCTACCTTTTGTCTTTTTATCTGAATATTATTGCTTACTTTTATATAGCTGCCATCCCGCTCAATTTTGATATAAAGCGGATTGTCCTCTGTGAGCTCGTTGTGCTTGATAGCATTTTCCAGCAATGGCTGCAAAGAAAAGAAAGGTAGTTTTTTATCCAAATAATTTTCCAATTTCTTATACTCTACCTGATATTGCAATGCAGCACCGAAGCGAATTTTCTGCATTTCCATATAGTCATTGCAGACCTTCAGCTCCTCAGCTATAGTGGCCACACCACTGGTATTTTTAGAAATAGACACCCGCAAAAAATTAGAAAGGCGCAAGAGATAATCTTCTGCACGCTTAGGATCTCTGCGAATAAGCGATTTCAATATATTGAGCGCATTAAACAAAAAATGCGGTTGTATCTGCTGCTGCAACAACTGATTTACTGCCTCTGAATTGGAAGCTTTGAGGCGCAGCAATTCCAGCTCTATCCTACCTTTTTCATACTGGTGAAGTACAAAATTCTGGATAAGAAATATAAAAGAATAAATAACCAGTGTGGTGTACAAGCCAAAAACATACAGACGCCAGCCGCCCAGCGTAGGGTCTTTATGCGCAAGGTAAGGAAAGCCATTGCGCGACAGCCAGTCTATCATATAATGGTAAATGAAAAAGATAATGAGGCTGCAACAGTAGCCCACAAGAAATGCCGTGCGCCAAATTTTATCGGCGGTGGTCTTGCGTTTTTGATCCAGTATATAAATCAGTGCAGTATTCACTATAAACAGCACCGCGAACAATAGAAACAAGGATAGCGCCCTTGGAAAGAGATTCTTAAAGTTGGGGTCCTGCAAGGATGTTATGAGCAGTGTACCCATCGAAAAACTCAAAAATAGTTTTCCGCTATCCCTAATCAAAATCTTCAAGGGTATCTTACTCGATATGGCTTTAGTCATTGTGTATAATATTGCCTTAAACCCAGATTACGCATTAGACTCTTTATATAAAATTATTCTTGCTTCTAATCCACTTCAATAGCTCAAAAACCATAATTTATTATGCTTTTTTCACTATTTTGTGGATTATTTGCCATAATAATTTTCTTTTAA
>DATGQB010000108.1:0-13076 GCA_035304405.1 Edaphocola sp. | reverse complement strand
ATTAGTAATTTAAAAGAAAATTATTATGGCAAATAATCCACAAAATAGTGAAAAAAGCATAATAAATTATGGTTTTTGAGCTATTGAAGTGGATTAGAAGCAAGAATAATTTTATATAAAGAGTCTAATGCGTAATCTGGGTTTAAGTAATATGGCAATCCAAGATCTCCCCCAACATCTATTACGTGGATACATGAAGCAATAATTATCTACATAAAAAGTTGTAGTTAAGCTGCAGTCGCATGAGAGACAGGAATGGAAAGGTTGCAGCAGCGCAACTGGCGCCCGGGCTGATATTCCTAGCTCGGCGGCCATACGCTGCGTATCACAATATCTGTTCAAAAGCCGGCAAAGAGCGCTGCAAGGACTTGCATTTGATGGCCCGACCCAGCGCCACTACAATATCCCATCCCAGCATTGCTGAAGCCGGAAGCAAAAAACCATTGACTACGGCGGGGCACGCCCAAATAAAAAATGAAATGATTAATTATCAGCATCAGGGAGTTGGTCGCCCTCTACCGGAACTATACCCCTTTGCTGGTAGATGCGAATCCAAGTAAGGTCTTTATTGGCCTCTAGCGAGGCACCGAAAGAAGAAGAGCCATTGCGGATAATCTCCACAGAATCATTAGAAAAGAACTTTTGCAACTTATTATTCCAGACCAACTCTTGCGTTTTGAGGGTATCACCTTCGGCATTAACCACCACCACGCTATCTTTTACCAAAATGTTATTACTGGCCGGGTAAAATCGCGCTTTATTGGCTCGTAGGGTACTCTCTACCTTGAGGCTATCATCAAAAAACTCCACAAACAAGCCTTGATTCATGTCAAGATAAGGCGGTTGGGCATTATCATTCTGCACAAACTCCAGTGTGCGCAGCCTGACTTTGGTATGCCCGTCTTTGCTAATAATTAGCGTGACGCTATCGGCCTTATCAATCTTCAAAGCCTCGGCTTTTACCTGGAGCTCAGACTCCCCCACTTTATCTTCGGCACAAGACGAGCATAAGTATGCCCATGCAAGAAGGGGAAGCAAGCTCCCCCTTAAATATTGTAAATGCTGTAGGAAAAAAGTTTTCACTAATAATTAGCTAGATAGTTTATTCGTATTTGCGACGTTGGAACCAACTGGCATTGAGCTTAAGACCAACAGTGAATCTTGTAGTAAACTCTCTGGCAAGACCATTGTCTAAGGTGCCTCTATTGTTAAAATCCAATGCAAAATTGAGCGCTCCGTGTTGTTCGCTATTCGGACTAGGACGGAAAGGCAGCATAGCTCCTACGGTCATACCCCAATAGTTGATATCGGTATTATTGATACGCAGGTAATCCATGCCATAGTATGCCCCCAGGCGATAAGTGATAGCAGAGAAATATTGCTTCATCGTAGCTTTGGGATTGGGCAGCACCTCGCCTCCTAATCCCAGACGATAGGCATTATTATAGGCCGGTACACCGGTTTGGTGCTCACCAAGTTTGAAATCAGACCAGTCGTAATAGTTAACATCCAAACCTATATTATAACTACTTTGCTTGCCGAAGTGGATACCAAAACCGTATTCCTGCGGCATGGTAAGCACTGTTTGCTGATTATAATTGGCCGAAATGGTATCTACCACTATTGGGTCTATAATGCTCACCGGCTTGGTACCCACTACCATATAATCATCTAGAGTGGTATTGATATCTTGCTTCAGCGCCGTGGTGGCTCCGATGCTCAGGTAATGATTATTTTTGAGCGTTGCGCGGTACATAGCACCCGCTTTAAAATAAAAACCGCTGAAACCATACTTGCTGCTGATATCAGTAACGCGCAAATTCATGGCATTGGAATCTACTCCATTCAAATAAGAAGAGTGCTTGATACTCCCAAAAAGATAACCAGCATTGACACCCACACTAAAACCTCCTGCACCACCTGAGAGTCCTACAAATCCATAGTTGAGACCGCCCTGACCATTAGAAGTGTTTTTAACAGCACCCATACCATCGACAAAGCTAGAGTCTTGCGTCTTGTAATAAACATTTGTCACCGGCATGTAGCCGATGTTCATAGCTAGCTTCTTGCGAATGATAGGAAAAGCCAGATTTAAATGGCTAATGGTGAGCGTACTGGAATTGGTAACCAACTCATTGATACGCACGCTATTGCTTGCTGCACTTAAACCAAACTCAAAAGAAGTAGCACCAAGATAAGTATAGCTAGCCGGATTAAATGCATTGATAACGTGGTCGCTGGAATAACCATTCGCGATGCCTCCCATACCTCTAAGATTGATACCTCTGTTTTCGGCCCAGTTGCCCACCCCGAATCGGGAGTATGGTGAATTGAGTCTACCCGAGCTTGGCTCAGAAGGATTGACTATTTGAGAAAAGGACACACTAGTAGCGAAACTCAGAAATATAGAGAGTGCGAATGCTTTATTTTTGCGCATTGTGATTTAAAATTAGGTTCAACCCTTTAAATAGAATTTTTGGGTCTGCAAATATCTGACTTTTTATTTTGTTTTCAAAAACGGGCAGGTAGCCCCCTGTGACGATAACCACCAAATCATTGAAATCTTTGCGATAATCGGTAATAAAATGCTCGATTTCGCCCACGATTCCGTTTATCACCCCGCTCTTGATACTGCTAAAGGTGTCATATCCCAGTATAGGTGCGTAACCCATTTCATCTAGTTCTAATAACGGTAATTTGTCTGTTTGCGTATGCAACGACTCAAATCTTAATCTTGGCCCCGGACTGATAGCACCGCCTCTAAAGAAGCCAGACTGAGTAACGAAATTATAGGTAATAGCCGTACCGATACTGATAACCAAAGCATTGCGACCCGGAAAATCCTTTATGGCGCCCGCTACCAAGGCTAGCCTGTCTGTACCCAGCTGTTCCGGCTTGGCATAAGCATTGATAAATGGTAATGGGGTTTCTGCATTGAGCACTACAACTTTCTCGCAATGATGCTGCAACATAGATTCCAATCTGTTATCGTAATTGATTACAGATGAAATAATCACATTTTTGGGACCGAACTCAGTTAAAATATCCTCTACAGACTGTAAAAGCTCCTCTTTAGAGAAGCGAAAAGCCTGACTCAATCTATTATGACTATCAAATAAAGCGGCCTTGCAAAAGGTATTGCCGAAATCCAGACAAAGGTTCATGTGTTAAATAATTGTTTAAGGACGCAATAATAGACAAAAATTATTGTTTAAACTTCAATTATCTGGATGAAAAGTATAATCTTGATAAAGAATAGCTATGCTCATACCAGCGTGCAGCCGCGTTGCATTGCTTATTTTGGATTAAATTCGCCACGGAAGTAAAATACGCCTTAAATATGTTTGCCGAAGTTGTTATACCAATATCTTTACCCAAAGCCCTTACCTATGGCGTACCCATGGAAATGCAAGAGCAGATAGCCATTGGCAAACGCGTGGAGGTAAATGTTGGTAGAAACAAGCTCTACTCCGGACTGGTTATAGCCTTACATCAGCATAAGCCAGAAGATTTTGAAGTGAAACCCATTCGCAGTGTTATTGATGACGAACCTATAGTGACGCAACAGCAAATCGCCTTGTGGCGTTGGATAGCACAATATTATGTGTGCGGACTGGGCGAGGTTATGCAGGCAGCACTGCCCGCGCACCTTAAACTAATGAGCGAAACCTTGCTCTACTGGACCGGGGCTGAGGAAAGCATACCCACATACTTATCTGATGATGCCTACATCATCGCCGAGGCTTTACAAATAAGAAAACGCCTTACCATTGATGAAGCCAGACAACTGCTCGGCAGCAAAGTGGTGCACAAGGCCATCAACGAACTGCTAGACACCGGACTGGCAGAAATACTTGAAGAACTGGAAGAGCGCTATAAAGAGAAAAAAGTAAAGCACGTATTCCTCCATCCGGATTGGGAATCAGAAGACAAGCTACAGGAATTATTCAGCCTACTGGATAATGAACCTAAGGCGCTTAATACCTTAATTACATTTATACATACACGAAGAGATAAAAAGGGAGTAGCCCTGCCCGAACTGCTGAAGCAATCCAAGCTAAGCCGAAGCATGGTGGATAAGATGGTGAAACTAGGGTACTTCGAAATCAGAGAAGTGAGCACCGACCGTGTGGGGCAATTGGGCACTGGAGAAAATTTAGCATCCCAACTCAGCGAGGCACAAAGCCTTGCATCGAACAAAATCAAAGAAGAATGGCAAAATCATGCCGTATGCCTGCTTAGAGGACTTACCGGCTCGGGCAAAACGCATATATACATTGAACTGATAAGAGAGACCATTGCCGCAGGAAAGCAAGCTTTGCTGCTGATGCCTGAAATTGCTATTACCAACCAAATGCTTAGTCGCTTAAAGCATTATTTTGGCGAGGAAATTGGTATCTATCATTCTAAATATGGGGATAATGCCAGAGTGGAAATATGGAAAAAAGTAGCCAGTGCAAAATACAAAATAGTAATAGGCCCACGCTCGGCCATGTGGCTACCCTTTCAGCAACTCGGCCTCATCATCGTGGATGAAGAGCATGACCCATCGTTTAAGCAGCATGAGCCGGCTCCCCGATATCATGCACGCGATGCCGCCATTTATTATGCCGCCCAAGTGGGGGCAAAGGTGCTACTAGGCTCAGCTACGCCCTCAATAGAATCTTTGTACAACGTGCAGAGCAAAAAATATGGCTTTGTGGCGCTCTCGGAGCGTTATCTGGGGGTATCGCTGCCCGAAGTGAAAACCGTGAATGCAGCCAATGTGCAAGCTTCATTGTCGAGAGTTATCACCGTGGACCTGCTCTCCGCTATTCTGGATACGGTAAAAGAGGGGAAGCAAGTAATCCTTTTTCAGAATAAGAGAGGTTATGCCCCTTTCGTACTCTGTGGCTTTTGTGGCTTCGTACCCAAGTGCCGCCACTGTGATGTGTCCCTTACCTACCATAAGGCTACAGACAAGCTGCATTGCCATTACTGCGGCTTCCGCTCCAATCCTATCAATCAATGTCCCCAATGTGGTTCTGCTGGCCTGTCGGCCCGGAGTTTTGGCACAGAAAAGATTGAAGAAGATTTAGCCCGAATTTTCCCTCACCTTAAGGTAGCCCGCATGGACCTGGACAGTATGCGCACGCAAAGCAAACAATTGCAATTATTAGAAAACTTTGCCATGGGTCGCATAGATATTCTGGTGGGTACACAGATGGTGGTAAAAGGTCTGGATTTTGCAAATGTAGGCTTGGTAGGCATTTTGAGCGCCGACTCGCTACTTTCCTATCCTGATTTCAGAGTAAATGAAAGAGCCTACCAATTGATGGAACAAGTGAGTGGCCGTGCCGGCCGGAGTGATGGTAAGGGTAAAGTGTTGATACAAACACATCAACCTCAGCATCAGACTATTCAGACAGTATTGCAGCACAATTTCAAGCTGTTTTACAATAATGAAATAAATTTCAGACAACAGTTTAATTACCCACCCTTTCTCCGCTTAATCAAAGTAAACTTCAGACATAAAGATCAAAGCAAATCACTAAAGGCTGCACAGCGGTTTGCAGAAATATTATTACATAAAATACCGGATGTAAATATTTTGGGCCCTACCGAGGCTCTGGTAGCCAGAGTACGCAACCAATTTGTGTATGAAATAATGATGAAGCTACCTCTTAACCCGCAATTTATTCAGATGGTAAAAAACGAAATCAAGCTTCTTGCCTCAACTTTGCCGAGTGAACGAGGTATGAGCGCCTTACGCATCATAGTAGATGTTGACCCATACTAAAGAAAACTACTGGCTTTCAATAGTTAGTTGCCGCCATCTAAATAACCTTGCAAGAGAATTTTGGCACTCATTTCGTCAATCAATGCCTTGTTCTGCCTGTCCTTCTTTTTGAGCCCAGAATCTACCATCGCTTGGAAAGCCATTTTAGAAGTATAGCGCTCATCCCAAAGCACTAGTTCTTTATCGGGAAATACCTTTTCCAAATTCTTGGCAAACTTCTCCACCTTGGCCGTGATATCAGTAGGACTACCATCCAGATTTTTGGGATGCCCCAACAGTATGGTATCTACCTCATAGTTGGCAAAAAGCTGCTTCAATTCCCATACCAGCTTTTCTGTATCTACCGTCTTCAACCCGTTCGCTATCATTCTGAGTGGGTCACTAATGGCGAGTCCGGTACGCTTCCTGCCATAGTCAATTGCAATAATTCTCTGCATTATTTAAAATTAAAAGCTACCATAAAACCGGGCTGTATGCCCCAAGGAACCGGGATAACAGTAGGATGAAAGCGCAAACTAATATCATCTGAAATATCAAAACCCTTGAGATGCGCAGCAGCATTGGCCTCCACCACCTGTAAGCCATATATGGCCACTGATGCCAATACAGATATATCTAATAGTCGCTTGTAGTAATCTCTGTCCTGCCCTACCTGGGTCATTGTCCAGCCGTCATACTTATTGGGTATTAACACCGCAGCAGGATTATCTATTCGGAAGGCATACTCCCTTCGAGCGTCATTATAAGCATTGTTATTGGTAATGATAAAATAAGTGCTAACGGCAAGTCCGGCATAAATAATAGGCACCTTCCAGTAATCGCCATTATTGACCTGCCCTGCGCCCGGCAATATCAAGGAGTAAAAAGCAGAACGCTTAGGAATAATAACAGAATCCCTCCAGGAGAAAATACCCTTCCTGAGGGCTAATGGTGTTTCTATAATATGCTTCGGTGCACCAGTGGAGTCAGGAAGCATACTACCTTTCATGGGCTGAGCGATATGAACACTGTCAGTACCCGTTTGCGCTTGTGCCCTTGAGGCAAAGGCAGAAAGAGCCCCAATAAAGAAAACCAACAATAAGCGTGCTACGCCCCTCTTATCTATCATGATTATACTGTCGTCGCGGTATTTCCTGAGTGTTCTGTTTATTTTTACGTTGATTATAGTCTTTCACACTCTCTTTAATAAATGTGTAGTATTCGTATTCAGACATACTTCTAATCGATTCGTATGACGGTCGATACAGGCGTTTGTATTCTTCAATACGCTCAGCATCCAGTCCGGTAAGCTGTGCAATCAATCTGTCGTTAAATACATAATCCACAAACTTGTCGCGCTCCCAGATTTCATAATTTTTCTGAAACTCCCAAATCAGTCGATTACGTTTACTCAAAGCATCAAATGGATGTTGCACAATATCAAATCCGGTAAGCTTGTAATGTTGCAATGCCTGCAAATATAGCTCACTTCGCTTGATACTATCTACAACAGCTGCCGTAAAAATATCAGTATTTAATTGCGTTTCAATAGTAGTGGGCGCGGATTTTAACTGGATATAGTAAAAATTGGCCACTTTATCCGATTTTATACGCACTCTGGCTACCTCATAGCCACTCGCACGAAATTCTATCAAATCCCCCTTCTTCACTTCTATCTGAAAGAGGCCTTCGGCTGTGGTCATCATTCGCTCACCGGTATGCACATTACTAATCTCTACCTCTGCCAAGGGCGCATCAGTGAGTAGATTCACCACTTTGCCTTTGATGATGGCAGCAAAGCCTGTATTTGCTATTACTAGTAAACAGGAAATCAAAAACACCTGCACCAGAAAATTCCAGCACCTTGCTTTTAATATAGAGATGTGAATATTCAAGAGAAATACTTTTTAAGGAAACAAAAATAATAAAATAATAGCGTAAAAAACCTCATTTCACTCAGATACAACGAGCTCAATGAGGTTTCTTGTATAATTTCGGCTGGCTTTAACTATTTCACCAGACTATTCAATACTGCTGTATTAATTTTCAATGGATATTTCCTTTCGAGGCTCTTATGCCATTCTTCTTCCAGATATTTCTGATAATCGTCTATGAGTGCATCTCTAGCCTCTTCTAAGGTCTTGCGCTGTGGCTCATGATTTACCTCCTCTGCAAAGATGACAATTTCACCTTCTTTCACATCCGGGAAGATACCCAATGGTATATTAGGCACAATCGTATTCTTATCCACATGGGCTACCTGCGAAAACTCAAATCTGCCTGTTTGCTGGTAAATTTTCTCACTACTGGCAGGAGTATTAATCGCTTTCAGAGCTTCAGATACAGAGGCACCATCTTTTAATGCCTGCAGTATTTGTACTAATGCTTCATGATTCTTACTCTGAAATACTACCCCTTTGAAGCCTGGTTGCCATACGTATTTTGATGCATTTCGCTCATAAAATGCGCGCAAACCGGCAGTATCCTGGCTGGCTTTAGACCAGATATTTTTGTCCATCAAGTCAAAAATCAAGACACCATTCCGATACTCGCTGGCTAGTTTTCTGAATTCAGCGTTATTTTTTTCCAAATGTTTGAGCTGAGCATCGGTAAGCGATTTCTCCGTAAACACACGATACAGTTCGGTCAATACATCTTCTTTGCGACCACTTACTCTGCCTTGTGTGAGCTGTTTGATAAATCCTAGAAAATCCTGCTGGTTGTATTTAGTGGAGCCAATCTCGAACATCAAATCTTTCAGCTCAGGATAATCTTTTAACCGTGCATCTTTACCAAAATCTGACTGATCTATTTGTTGAATAAATGCCTGCAGAGCGGCAGGATACTCCTTAAATCCCAAAGTTTGCTTCACAGATGCAAAGTTGGCTTGCTTGAGTGCATCGGCACGTGAGCGCTCAATACGGCTCACCAGACGCTCTCTTTCTTGCTCATAACTACCTACAGGCTTTCTCTTTTTCAACTGAAACAAGTGAATGCCATATTCCGTAACTACAATATCAGAAACATCTCCCACATTTTTCAAGGCAAAAACAGCTTGCTCCACTATCGGATCGGCAGAACCGGTATAAATCGCCGGTATCAATCCATTTTTATCTTTTGAATACTCATCTTCCGAGTATTTGGCCACCAAGCTTTCAAAATTAGCCCCCCCACGAGCCTCAGCCTGAATGCGTTGCATCAATTGCTGCTTCTGCTGCACCTCATCAGTCCTTAAGCCGGAAGTAGCCAGCAAAATTTGTGCTACCTCTACGGTATCAGAGGAGCCACGCTCAGCCAATATTTTTACAATATGGTAGCCGGTAGGAGATTTGAAAGCCTTAGAAATAGCCCCTACAGGGGTACTATACACAACATTCTCAAAATCATAAGGGGTTTGAAAACTAGTGATATAGCCTATGTTACCTCCTTTGCCGGAAGTAGCCCTGTCGGTAGAATATTGCGCAGCGGCTTTTTCAAAACTTATCTTTCCTTCATTAATGGCAGCAGCCAGAGAATCCAGCATACGCAGATTGGTTTGCTCCGCGAGGGCACCGTAACCACTCATCATAATATGCGCCACCTGACGTTCCTTCATCAATCGGTCATATGCCTCTTTGGCCATCTTTTCGATGAGTGACTTATCAGTAATGTAATTCTTAGCCAACTGATTACGATACATTTCTATGTCAGACTTCAACTGTGGAATGGTATCCATCTTCAGCGCCTCAGCCTCCATTACTTTCATCTTGTATCGCGAATAAAGCTTTACAAAGTTCTCCAAAGATGCCTTATCGTACTTTAAGCCTTTGCTGTTGTTTTTCTGATACCAATTAAGAAATTCCGACTTCGAAACTGATTCTTTTCCTACGGTAAAAACAGTCTGTGCATGTAGCGTGCCAGCAAGCGTAAACGCTCCAATGCCAAGTGCAAAAAGATACTTATAACGCATATCGAGTATGTTTTTATTTAAATTTTTGAGCGGCTAAGTTATAAAATTACCGGCTGTTGTAAAAATAATTTGATACGAGCAATCGCACCTCGCTAGAAATTTCATGGGCTCCGTTTTGATTTCGCCTACAGATAGCCTCAGCCTTATGGATGAGACCCAAGTTAGAATCATGCCATTTTGTTTCAAAAAGGTGCATATGGCATAGGCTGCCCAACGTTTGGCAGAGGGCATTGTCTGTCCGCCTTTTAACCCTTGCGCTCCCCACTTGCACAGCAATGATTGGAAAAACGAAATCATCATCAAATTATCTGCGCTTTTAGATACATTTGCAGTATAATGAAAGAAAAAGTACAGCGTTTACTCATCGTATCGGCCACTCAAATGGAAATAGCACCAAGCCTCAGTGCGCTTGAGCTACAGCTGCAGGAGCAATCGAATGATATATTGAGCTATTGCGATGAATGTCTGCATGTAGATTTTCTGATTTCTGGAGTGGGTATGCTGGAGACGTGCTTTCATTTACAAAAGCAGTTGCTGAGCAATGATTACGATTTTGTAATTCAAGTAGGTGTGGCGGGTTTATACCCTGGCGCTCAGTTGCCGCTCGCAAGTCTGGTGTGGGTAAGAACTGATAATGTAGCCGACTTGGGCGCCATAGACGCAGACGGAATCTTTCTAAGTAGCGCCAGCATTGGTCTGAGCGGCGGCCAACTTTTAGGCCCCAGCCCCGAGCCGCCCCTTAAATGGCAAAAGCATTTCTCAGCCCTTCAGCACGTTTGCGGCAGCAGTGTCAACTGCCTACTAGGCCAGCCAAACTTTAAAACGCATCTTCCTCCACACGATTACCCTGCAGTGGTGGAAAGTATGGAAGGTGCCGCGCTACATTTAGTTTGCGAAAGAATGGGTATTCCTTATGCTCAAATAAGAAGCATTTCAAATATGGTAGAACCTAGAGACAAAAGCAAATGGAAAATGAAGGAAGCAATTCAGGAATTAAATAATTGGCTCATTAGATTGATTTCAAACACATCAGAATACACCACCTAAATAAAAAAATAGATATTATGAACAAATTAGTCACCGTCAAAACTTTTCCCGACTACTTTTCCGCCCATTTGATGCTGCAAACATTGGAGCATGAAGGAATCCGGGCTATGTTGGTAAATGAAAGCTCTGGCACCCTTTTGCCTCACATGAAAATGGTGGGCATCAAACTACAAGTACTAGAGCAGGATGTAGCAACAGCCTTAAGAATCATAGAAGAAATTGAAAATCAAAATATTGAACCATCTGAATAGACAACATCAAGCTTACATCTTCGCTTTCACGAACGCCTGCACCAAATAGCTAATGAGCTTGCCTATCATTGCAAATTGCAGGCCGTCTTTGCGCACAAACACACCTTCGGTAATATGCAGATATGCAGCATGCGCATCCCGAGCGGCTGTGTAAATATAACTAATAGCATCTATACGACTGAAACCCATTGGTGTTTGAGCACTACTTAAAGTATCTTGCAGGCAGTCCAAATCCAGCTCAATACCAAAGTAACCGTCATTCACATGCTGCAAGCCTGCAGCCAAAGCCGTTTCAAATGTAAATTTCTTGCTCAGATAAATGTCCTCCCACCATATAGCCAGCAAGTCGCACTGCTCTTCGAAAGCCTGAACCATAGCAGTATTATTATAGGCATGCTGCAATCCCAAAGCAGCATATCGATTTAAATAACCATCATATTTCGCATAACTGAATCCGTTGCCGCTATGCCTACCTTCTAATGCTCTGAAATCTGCATGGGCATCCATATTTATGACATTAATGGGTGCATTTTTACCCATACTCAAGCCCTTGAGCAATGGATAGGCATTATTATGCCCACCACCAATAAGCACAGGAATTTTTCCTAAACTCACTATATACTCTATCACAGGAGCCAGGAGCTCATCTACCTGCTCTGTGGCTGCACGCAAAGCCGCAATGCTGGCATCCGCAGTGCAATCCTCCATAAGCTTAGCAACATTGAGTGTGCCCAGCAAACCCACCCTGTCTAGAGGGAAAAATTTATTATACTGAATGTTTAGAAATGCAGACAAAAAAGACTGCCAGGCTGTGTCTGCACCGCCAATACCATGATTGGCTCTAACCCCAATATCTTCCGGAGCTCCCAAAATGATAATATCGGCAGCAGTATGACGCAACCAGGTGCGCCAATCCTCAGCATCGAGGGTGCTGATGCTTTCACCCAACTTTACTTCCCCGGAGCGTGGGGAAAAATAGGATTGCAAGGTTGCTTTGTCAAAGGGAATGATATTGTTATTCATAAACAAATGCTATGGCACAAAAATAATCTTTCAGTGGCAAAATGCCAGCAATCTTTTCCGTGTAGGCATTCAGTCATAAGATAATTATATCATATGGCGTCCGGAAAGTGATGCAATTAAATGTATCCAGTAGGTGAGTTCACGCGCATTCCTGCTATATCCCGGGCTACGAAAAGAATTTAGCATCAGCTTTGGGTGGAAATGGCCTTTACAAGGCACTTCCAATGTTATACTTGAGCCGCCTTAAAAGCTAGCTAAATGCCGGATAAAATGCAGCTAGTGGCTATCATAGGGAAAGCAAATGCAGACTTTGTTTAAATTTATACGGAAAGGGCAAAAGATGCAATATCTTTGCAGAGATTTCAATTGTAAATAAATTAAATTTAGTAAATATGTATCCATCAGAATTGGTAATCCCGATGAAAGAGCAAATGACCTCCAATGGTTTTAAAGAGTTATTAAACACAGAGGATGTGCAAGAAGCCATGAAAAAATCTGGCACTACCTTATTGTTTATCAACTCTGTATGTGGATGTTCTGCGGGCACTGCCCGTCCGGGAGTAATTGCCTCACTGCAAGGTGAAGGTAAAAAGCCAGATTACCTTACTACAAGCTTTGCAGGCTACGATAAAGAGGCAGTTGCTGAAGCACGTAAATTCTTATTGCCTTATCCGCCATCTTCTCCTTCTATTGCCCTATTGAGAGATGGACAGGTTGTGTTCATGATTGAGCGCCATATGATTGAAGGTCGCTCTGCTGAAGCTATTGCTGCCAATCTGAAAGCTGCTTACGAAATGTTTTGCTAATTGAGCTTTGCGAATATACCGGCGGCATTAACTTTATTGGAGTTAATGCCGTTTTTTTATTATCCCCTACTCTTCAAGAGAGCAGGACTCTGTGTCATCGCTGCCTTAAACCCAGATTACGCATTAGACTCTTTATATAAAATTATTCTTGCTTCTAATCCACTTCAATAGCTCAAAAACCATAATTTATTATGCTTTTTTCACTATTTTGTGGATTATTTGCCATAATAATTTTCTTTTAA
>DATGQB010000107.1:0-3333 GCA_035304405.1 Edaphocola sp. | reverse complement strand
GATACCAGTGTTGAGGTTTCCGCGCCGGAGACCTTGAGTCTCGATAAAATACATCAAGCTGTGACACGAAAGGCGATGTGGATTCTGAAACAGAAATCCTATTTCCTTGGTATGGACACGGTCAATAATGACATTATCGCCAAGTCGGGATATTCGGTGAATTACTTAGGAAGACGTTATAAAGTAATGGTAGAAATAGACGGTAAAAACGAAGTAAGCTATAAGGGAAATTTGTTTTTGGTAACGGTAAAGAAAAAATCCTATGCACAAAAAGTATTGGAGCAATGGCTAAAAGAAAAAGCCTATCAAAAGATTACCGAAATAGCCAAGCCTATTATTAAGAAGTTTAGCGAGCGGTACAAAGCCCCATCTGAAATTTACTTTCAGGAGATGCCCACCCGTTGGGGGAGCTGTACGGTGAAGAACAAACTCATTTTTAATCCGCGATTGATACATACCCCCAAGCGGTGTATCGAGTATGTGGTGATGCACGAATTATGTCATATCGTCCATAAAAACCACAGTCAACAATTCTTTGAACTATTAACGCAGTTAATGCCCGATTGGGAATTAAGGCGGGAAAAACTATCACAGTATAGTTAGTTCGGGATTCAATGTTTAGGGAATCCTTTTGATTGGCTGTCGCAGTATCCAATTTTAGATTGCAATATTATTTTGCGGATTAAGTTCTTCCTTATGAATACTGCTATTTACTTTTACCCCAGATTACGCATTAGGAATTTAAAAGAAAATTATTATGGCAAATAATCCACAAAATAGTGAAAAAAGCATAATGTATTATGGTTTTTGAGCTATTGAAGTGGATTAGAAGCAAGAATAATTTTATATAAAGAGTCTAATGCGTAATCTGGGTTGAACCTGTTTACGGCACCCTAGGACTCAGCGGCGACTATAGCTTCTGGAGAGTAGCGGTGCCTACTACCAAGTAGAGTGCTCTTATGCATTCAGCCAACTAAAATCTGGCGGTAGCGTTGCCAACATCTAACCAAGAGGCCACCCTCCTGGTGGCCTCTCTTCACTTTGCTGATTTTGGGTTTCAGGAAGCCTAGCTTCCTGAGGCGAGCACTAATTAAAGTGCGTTATGTAAAAGGGCGTTATTACTTCCCTTTGTTTTTCATACGGTCTATAAGATACTGCCTGAATTTAGCCTCAGCCAGGTACATTTGGTTGAGCTGATGGGCGCTTACTATCTTCAAGAATTCTTCTTTATATCGAGCCTTAATACTCAACTCCCGCTCATCCAGCTTTTGGCGCTCATCTATTATTTCCTCGGCTGTTTTGCCCTTTTCGCCCATCAAATTTTGTCTACCTCTCCTTACGTTGCGCATTTCACTGTCATAGCGGTTATACAAAGGCCAGAACTGTGTAGCCTGACTAGGAGTTAACTGCATCATTTCGGTGATATAAGATATCTTTACAGCACGCACATCAGAGCCTCCCCCACGCTGAGCCATCACACTTGATGAGCCGGCACTGAAAAGCATAATCATTATATAGAGCAAAAACTTTTTCATAGTTCAAAAATATAAAAACCAAAGTATTTTCTAGAACATTTCACTAGACATGAATGCTTCTAGTTCATCATCGGAAATACCGTTTAAAGAAGCTTCCAAAGCCATCGGTGCGCTAGCAATATTCTCTTCGAGAAGATACTCATTAAATTCGTCTGCGTTTTGGTCGAAATAGGCCTCGATAGCGGCATCAGGGATGGCAGCCAATTTACGAGCGATCGCATCTTGCGTCATAACATCTGCAGAAGATGTTCTGTTATCCCAATGTAACCAACCGGCACCTGTAACGAAAAATAAAGCTACTGCTGCTGCTGCAACCCAGTTGCTCCAGCGCAGACTCTTGCGCACGGTCATCGGCACCTCAATTTCTGGTTTTTCTTTAACCGTTACTTTAGGTGCTACTTCTATGGGCTCCATTTCGGTAGGAGCCTCAAATGGCATTTTGCCCTTAAGCGCTGCCAAAAGCGGGCTGTCGGCCAATTCTTCATCTACATCGGTCTCGGCATGGATGCCTGCCATCACCTGCTCGGGTAAAGCTTCAAAATAGCCTTCGGGCAGCTCAAACACATTTGCCTTAGGCAGACCATTGATATCGGTAGCATTAATGATAGCCTCAGCTTCTTTTACCTTTTGTATAATCTGCTGTGGCAATTGTTCAAAATAGCCCTGAGGCAAGGTATAGGGCACATCTATTGTTGGCAGTTGCTGTTCAGGAACCGATATAGCTCGTATGCCGGAAATAATATCATCGGACAAATGCTGAAAATAATGCTCCGGAACATACATATTCGGTAGCCCAATATGTGCACTAAAGGTAGCACCTATAGATTCCCATTCTTTTAGTATATCTGCATTCCTTTTCATAATTAATCTATAGACTAACGATAAGTTAAGTAGTTTAATCCTGCTTCAGAAATTCCTCTACTTTCTTCACTGCATGGTGGTACGAAGCCTTCAATGCACCCACAGAGGTCTCTAGGACCTGAGACATTTGCTCATATGGCATCTCATCGTAATAGCGGAGAGAAAAGACAATCCTTTGCTTTTCAGGCAGGCTCTGGATAGCCTGCTGCAAGCGCCATTCGAGCTTGTTGGCATCAAAGCCTCTTTCTGCAGTAAGTTTGTTAGCCAAGCCGGTCTCATGATCAGAAAATGACAAAGCGCTGCGCCTTTTTTCTTTTTCGAGGAAGGTTAGCGTTTCGTTGGTAGCAATCCTATACATCCAGGTGTATAAGTTGGACTCCTCTCGGAAGTTGTCCAAATAGCTCCATACTTTTATAAATACATTCTGCAAAACATCATTAGCATCTTCATGATTGACTACCAGCCTACGCACGTGCCAATACAATCGCTCCTGATACTTTTTGATGATTTTTGCAAAAGCCCGCTCTCTCGTGGCCTCTTCACGAAACGCCATCAAAAGCTCCTTATCATCCTCTGGAATAGCTTGCTGCCCCATATTATATTGCTAAACAAATCAAATTTAATTGTTACAAATGTAGCTAAATTTAAAATTTAAGCCGAAAATATTAACCGCTAATAACAGCGCATTTACCGATTGGTAGTATTTAGCGGCCCACCTAAATGCGAATAGTAGTGCCTTTTAAACGCAGCTTTAGAAAAATTTATTACTCCATGAAACAATTATTGGCTGCCCGCCTTTATTAAACCCAGATTACGCATTAGACTCTTTATATAAAATTATTCTTGCTTCTAATCCACTTCAATAGCTCAAAAACCATAATTTATTATGCTTTTTTCACTATTTTGTGGATTATTTGCCATAATAATTTTCTTTTAA
>DATGQB010000106.1:0-4357 GCA_035304405.1 Edaphocola sp. | reverse complement strand
AAAATTAATGATTGGGCTGCAATTTCCAAATGCCTTTTACCGGGCATTTTTGAATTTCACAAAGGCCCGATACTGTCTTAGCCTTTTTCCATACTCCGCATTTTAATAGCATTATCAGTGTAACCAAAGCAAAATGCTTTTTAAGACTGTACAATATTTTTCATTTTGCAGTAGCCCAACCGCGAAAGCTATTAATAGGCTTAATCCTGCATAGACAACAGTGCTCTAATTAAAGCAAGTTTTCGATATACTTTCCTCACTTCCTTCAGGATAATACCTATGCAAATGAGCAGACTGTACCGGCGGAAGCCAGTCACAATCTGCTCATTTTCATTACTAATTATAAACGTTATGCCTAGACCGCAAAGCTCTCGCCACAGGCGCAAGTACGGCTGGCATTAGGGTTAATAAAGTGAAACCCTTTGCCATCCAATCCGTCGGAATAATCTAAGGTTGTGTCACACAAATATAAAAAGCTTTTGATATCCGTGACGAGTGTAATGCCTTTATCTACAAACACTTGATCACCCTGTTGAGGCTGGTTGTCAAAATCAAGTTTATAAGAGAGCCCGGAGCACCCCCCTCCTACTACACTTACGCGAATAAAGAAGTTATCAGCAAGTTGCTCCTCCTTCTGAATTTGGCGCACACGCTCTACGGCTTTTTCTGTAATGTATATCATAGTTTGTTGTTGTTTTTAATTGGTAGTAATATGCCTTTACTTATTTAATTTATCATCATGCGACACGAGGCAATGACAGTACTGTTTCGCTAATGCGCTTTATAGCATATGATATTTCTTCATCAGTAGTAAAAATACCTAAGCTCAGTCTTACAGACCCCTCTATACGCTGCTCATCTAGCCCCATCGCTTGCAGCACATGCGATGCCTTCTGCTGCGCTGAGGTGCAGGCCGAGCCTACCGAAAAAGCCACATCAGCCCCCAAGCGGCTCACCAGCCGCTCGGCTTTGATGCCTTGGAAAGCAATGTTAGACACATGTGGCAGACGAGTTTTGGTGTCCCCATTAAGGGTTGCACCGGGTAGCTGCAAGAGTGCTTCCTCCAACTTGTCTCTCAGCTGCTGTAGCCTTTGCATTTGGCGTCTATGTTCCTCACGCATCGCAAACTCTGCTGCCTTGCCCATACCCACAATCCCGGGCACATTTAATGTACCACTGCGCAAGCCATTCTGATGTCTGCCGCCGTGTATCTGCTCCAAAAGCTGCACTCTCGGCTTCTTACGATTCACATACAAAGCCCCAACACCCTTTGGGCCGTAAAACTTGTGAGCACTAAATGCCATTAAATCTATATTGTCGCGCTGCAAGTCCACATCAATCTTACCTACCGCCTGAGTAGCATCGCAAAAGAAATAAACACGCCTTGACCTAGCAAGTGCTCCAATTTCTGCTACCGGATGAATGACGCCGGTTTCGTTATTGGCATACATCAAAGCAATCATCACCGTTTGGCTATTAATGGCGGCTTCCAGTTCCTGCAAATTAATATGCCCCTCAGCATTCACAGGCAGGTAAGTAATATCGGCCCCTTGCTTTTTCAGAGCCTCGCAGGTATCCAGAACCGCTTTATGCTCTGTTGCACAGGTAATAATATGATTCCCAAAACCCTTCATACGCTCCATCACCCCCTTCAAGGCCAGATTACAAGACTCTGTAGCTCCACTGGTGTAAATAATTTCTTCAGTTTCGCAATTTAACAGACCTGCTATTTGCTGTCCGGCCAGCTTCACCGCCTCATCAGCCTGCCAGCCAAAAGCATGCGTCTTGCTAGCGGCATTGCCATATTTCTGACTGAAATAGGGCAACATCGCTTGGAGTACCTCAGGGGCACAGGGCGTAGTGGCATTATAATCAAGATATATCAAAATGCTAAAGCTTTGAAACAATATACAAAGTTAGCTTCTTTAATGTAGTTTTGTAGATTCATTCATATCAGGTTTATTGATTTCACAATTCGCAATATTTATTTTTATCAAAAAATGTTTAAACATCTCGAACATATTGGCATAGCCGTAAAAGATTTGGACCAATCCATTGCCCTTTTTGAACATTTATTAAATGTCAAATGCTACAAAACAGAAACCGTTGCATCCGAGAAGGTGAGCACAGCATTCTTCCAAACCGGTGAAACTAAAGTAGAATTACTCGGCGCTACAGACGAAAGCAGCACCATTGCCAAATACATTGAAAAAAAAGGCGAAGGAATACACCACCTAGCTTTCGCGGTAGAAGATATCGAAGCCGAAATGGCCAGACTAAAATCTGAAGGATTTATATTACTTAACGAAAGTCCGAAGCCGGGAGCAGACAATAAATTAGTATGCTTCTTACACCCCAAGAGCACAAACTCCATTTTGGTAGAATTGTGCCAAGAGCGAAAAATACAATAGACTAAGCCTATATAAACCAACAAATTCTGTAAGTTTTTATGATAAATGGCTTTATGAAGTTAAAATAATGCTAATAAAAGAAAAAACTTACAGGAATTTGTCCACATTAACATCTCAAATACAATAAAAGTGTATCATTTCATTAAATTTGTGAAATAATTCGCAATTTCGTAGTTCAGGTTACAAACAATTCTAACCTAACAAACAAAACAACAAAAAAATATATTTATTCATTATGAGAAAAGCGGACATGGTCGCATTAATTGCTGACAAAACGGGAATTCCAAAAGTAGACGTTTTAGTAACTCTGGAAACATTTTTCAAAGAAGTAAAGAACTCATTACAAGAAGGAGAGCCAATTTTCATTAGAGGATTTGGTAGTTTTATCGTGAAAAAACGCGCTGCTAAGATTGGTCGCAACATCAAAAAGAACGTAGCGGTAGAGATTCCGGAACATTTGATTCCTGCATTCAAACCTGCTAAAGAATTCGTTCAAAATATCAAAGATCACGGCAAAATGGCGACGGAGGAAGACGACAAATAATACCCCGACGCAACATTTACGCATATTTTGAACCATACAAATGTAACCTACTTAATAAATACCCGTCAGCAATAGTTTCTGACGGGTATTTTTATAATTACGGCTGACAACCTGGCAACCCACATACAACTTTCACACATATATTAATGTGTACAACTTCTTATCTCGGCAGCAATAAGAAGTATGTATCTTTGTTACATCAAAAAAATGAAAATAATGGCAGAGGAAAAATTGAAGGCGCTCAAAATGGCGCTTGACAAAATTGATAAAGATTTTGGGAAAGGTTCGGTAATGAAACTTGGAGAGAAGGCTAATGCAGAAATCGAAGTCATCTCTACCGGCTCTCTAGGCCTGGACATAGCGCTGGGTGTAGGTGGCCTCCCTAAAGGAAGAATCATTGAAATATACGGACCCGAATCATCAGGTAAAACTACTATAGCCATTCACACTATAGCAGAAGCCCAAAAGAAAGGCGGTATCTGTGCTATTATAGATGCCGAGCATGCTTTTGATGCCAGCTATGCACGCAAATTAGGCGTAAACGTGGATGAACTGCTCATAGCCCAACCGGATTATGGAGAGCAGGCTCTGGAGATTGCAGAAAGACTTATTCTTTCAGGCGCTCTGGATGTAGTAGTGATAGATTCCGTAGCGGCATTGGTACCCAAAGGTGAACTTGAGGGGGAAATGGGCGACAGCAAAATGGGCTTGCAGGCACGCCTGATGAGCCAGGCAATGCGTAAACTTACTGCGGCCATTTCCAGAACACAGTGTACATGCATATTTATCAACCAGCTTCGTGAAAAAATCGGGGTGATGTTTGGCAACCCTGAAACCACTACAGGTGGTAACGCGCTTAAATTCTACGCATCTGTACGCCTAGACATACGCAAATCTACGGCTATCAAAGATGGCGACACTGTGCTCGGCAACCGTACCAAAGTAAAAGTGGTAAAAAACAAGGTCGCTCCACCATTCCGTGTAGCAGAGTTTGACATCATGTATGGTGAGGGTATCAGCAAAATAGGCGAGCTAATAGACCTAGGCGTAGAACTCAATATTCTTACCAAGAGCGGCTCCTGGTTTAGCTATGGTGACAGCAAAATCGGACAAGGTAGAGATTCTGTAAAACAATTCTTGCAAGATAATCCTGAATTTGCAGAAGAAATAGAAAACAAAATCAGAGAAGCACTTAAGAATGCATAAGTGGCTCAATTGTTGAAAATAAACCAAATAAAGCGTCCCTTATTAGGACGCTTTATTTATTAAACCCAGATTACGCATTAGACTCTTTATATAAAATTATTCTTGCTTCTAATCCACTTCAATAGCTCAAAAACCATAATTTATTATGCTTTTTTCACTATTTTGTGGATTATTTGCCATAATAATTTTCTTTTAA
>DATGQB010000105.1:0-2686 GCA_035304405.1 Edaphocola sp. | reverse complement strand
TAGGAATTTAAAAGAAAATTATTATGGTAAATAATCCACAAAATAGTGAAAAAAGCATAATAAATTATGGTTTTTGAGCTATTGAAGTGGATTAGAAGCAAGAATAATTTTATATAAAGAGTCTAATGCGTAATCTGGGTTTAGAGCTGTGTGATGCTATTAAGTGAAAATTCTTAACTTTGCCGCCAAATTCAGCAGTCTTGAAAATAGGTAAGTTAATAGTATCGGCGTGTTTAGTCTTTGCTAATCATATGATTATATCATGTGGAAACAAAGAATCAAAGGACGAAAATATTAATTCTAATCTGGAATTAAAAGTTCGCCCCTTTTATAGGTCATTTGCCGACCTGGATACGCAAAGCTTTGCACAAAGTCTGCATAGTCTCAAAAATCAATATCCTGATTTTACTGATTTCTTTTTAGATACATTACTGCCATTCAATGAAGTAGGGGGGCAGTACGAAGATACTGCACGCACAAAGGCTATCAAAAACATCTTTTCTTTTGAAGATTATACCCATCTCACCGATACGGTGCTGAGGGTCTTTCCGGATACTAAGGTATATGATAAGCAAATAGAAGATATGTTGAATCGGGTAGCACACCATTTCCCTAAATGGGATGTACCCACTCAGGTTACATATTTTGTTTCTTGCCTTAATTTCTGGACGGCCGTATCGCACAGCAGTGGTCTGGCTATAGGTCTGGATATGTTTTTAGGTCCCAACTTTCTCCCCTACCAGGCCATAAGCATGCCTCATTACGTACTCATTAACCATACTCCCGAAAACATTCCGCTATGGGCAGCCAAGGCTGTTTATGCAGATAATTTTGAGCAGCTGCCAGTGCAGCGCGACCTTCTGGAGCTGATGCTTATCAAAGGCAAAGAAATTTTGTTTTTGGAAAAAGTCTTACCCAAGTTTAAGTTTGACCTGATAATGGGCTGGACGCCAGAGCAATTAAAATGGGCAGAGGAAAGTGAAGCCTACATTTTCAATATGTTTATGCAGCAAGGCCTGTTGTTCAATAAAGATTTGCAGCAGATTATGCGCTACGTTACCCCGGGCCCCAATTCGGCCGGCTTCCCACCGGAAGCGCCGGGCAACTTAGGCACATATATCGGTTACAAAATCCTGAAATCTTACCAGGAGCATAATAGTGCCAGCCTGCAGGAAATCCTCGATATCGCTGACGCAAACGCCATTTTTCAGCAATCTAAATACAAACCGTAAACCAACAATCAGAATTATATAATGAAAAAATTACTTCTACTACCTGCCCTGCTCTTAGGAATTAGCAGTACTGTTTCCGCTCAGCTTCAGGAAACAGAAACAATTTATTCCAGCCAAAAGTATGATGATCAGAATAAAGATACCGTAGCCTGGTTGAAACAAGCTACCTTTAATTTGGCCGGCTCTCAAGGTATGATGCACAATTGGTCTGCCGGTGGTGAACTGTCTTCTTTTGCAGTAAATGGCTTGTTTAATGGAAATGTTACCAGACTTTATCACCGTCATGTTTGGTCTAATACATTGGACTTGGCCTACGGCAATATCTATCAGTATTCTGATAATTTTCAACCAAGAAAAAATGCAGACAAAATAGATTTGACATCAAAGTACGGTTATCGAATGAGTACTAGCGGCAACTGGTATGTTACTGCTATTCTGAATGCCCGTACTCAGTTCTCAAAAGGCTATTCTAACGTGGATTATGCGGTGCCCAACTGGCGTGAATTCAGTACCTCAAGATTCTTATCTCCCCTATATGTCTTATTGTCTCCAGGCATAGAATATAGAAGAGGTGAGGAGCTTAGTGTGTTCTTCTCTCCTGTGGCAGCGAGAGCTACATTTGTAGATAAATATTACACTTCTCAAAATCCTGAGGGTGCTTTTGGTGTGCTTAATGGCAAATCTGCAAGAGTGGAGCTGGGCGCTTATTTTTCTGCCCGCTATGTAAAAGACCTGGCTAAAAACCTGAGTTACCGTGGTAGACTCGACTTGTACACTAACTATCTGGCCAAGGATATTAAAGACGAAACCGGTACAGTCATCAAAAAAGACAGCCCGGCTAATATAGACGTGCTTTTTGATAATGTATTTTCTTACAAGTTCTTCAAATATTTTTCTGCCAATCTTGAGCTTACTGCTATGTACGATAACGATTATCCGTACAATCCGCCAGTTGACGCCAATGGCAACAAAATCAGTCGTCCTATGGACTTCCTAGGCTGGTGGCAGATTAATCAACGCTTTTCCTTGGGCTTTATTTATAATTTTTAATTATAAATACTCAATGCTTACAAAGGGCGACAGGTAGTTTTACTTGTCGCCCTTTCTCTTTAGTACAATGCCTTCCTAACTGCCTCGATTACTAAGTGTAAAGTCCTTAGCCCGCCTGAAGGATGGGGCCGCAAAGCTCGCACTGGCTAGCTCAGATGGGCGGGCCCGAGGCCCATATTGCATTATGATAGCTTCAGCAGTTGGCAAGTGATAGCGCGTATGTAAAAATCCCTATGCTCAGGAGAGCATAGGGATTTGAATATTGTTTATCCCAGATTACGCATTAGGAATTTAAAAGAAAATTATTATGGCAAATAATCCACAAAATAGTGAAAAAAGCATAATAAATTATGGTTTTTGAGCTATTGAAGTGGATTAGAAGCAAGAATAATTTTATATAAAGA
>DATGQB010000104.1:0-7632 GCA_035304405.1 Edaphocola sp. | reverse complement strand
GCATTAGGAATTTAAAAGAAAATTATTATGGCAAATAATCCACAAAATAGTGAAAAAAGCATAATAAATTATGGTTTTTGAGCTATTGAAGTGGATTAGAAGCAAGAATAATTTTATATAAAGAGTCTAATGCGTAATCTGAGTTTAATTACAAAATGGGTCAATCTATATAAGTTCAAGGTACAACTACGCTACACATTTAAATAATTATAAACACCTGCACATCGTTAGCGAGTACAAAGGATAGACAGTTTAGCCAAACCTTAAAATAATTCACTTGGAAATGAAAAAAATATACAGCTCAAAAATCGGACTTGAATTAGTAATTCCAATTGGTCTTATATTGGGTATAGTTTTGATTGTCACCGTCAGAGAGCAACCTCATTGGCTGGGTATTGCGATTCTTGCTCCTGTCATCCTTTTTGTAGTTCATATGTTTATGACCACAAAATATACAATAGAAAATGGCAAACTGACAGTTAAATCTGGCTTTTTGCTCCATAAAACTATTGACATCAACACTATTAAAAAAATTAAAGAAACCAACAACTTTATAAGTGCACCTGCTACTTCGCTCGACAGAATTGAATTATTTTACGGAAAATATGATTCGATAATAATTTCCCCAAAAAAGAAAAAAGAGTTTATTGCTGAGATTAAAACACTAAACCCGAATGTGGAACTTACACTCAAGCAAAAATAAAATCAGCACTGACCCAAGCTGAATTGTGAATCAGCAGTGACAAAATTTTTCAACGCAAAGACAATGCTGAATCTTGGTAGGTAAATCCTGAGCAAACATTAGCCCATTCGCGTGCTGTATGGCATACCGATAATAAAAAAACATCCCCCGCGACACGCGGGGAATGCTTTTGTTTTCGTCACGCACTGCCAGGCAGCGCTCTCCGCTAAATTTTTTCAAAAACCAGCGACACTTTATTAAAGTCGGCAGCAGCATTAATCACCTTACGGAAAGTCTCAAACTGCTTGGTTTCGTAACTACTGCTGGCGTAGAATTCTCTGATGCTAATTATCATTTTATCTCCTTTTAGCTGGTAGGTTGACACGAAACCATATAAATCATCGCCATAATTTATATTCATTTTCACTGCCTCTGGATTGGCAATTTTATACCCTTTGGGTATGTTGATGGTTATCTCCCTATACAATTCATGCGGATATTCAATTGATACAGGCAATTGCCTGTGCTCATCATCATACATTTCCATTTGCGGACCAATCACATCTCCCACATTAAAGATATATTTGGCTCCGGCCTTTTCTACCAAACTGGGAGTTAGCAGGTTAGCATTAAATCCTACGGGCTTGCTGTATTGCTCCACTTCCAAGCCTCTATTGATGAAACTATAATCTTTGATTTGACTAGGCTCGTCAACAATTTGCAGAATATTAAGCAGCAGTTCCTTCTCATCAGAAGCTGGTACCATAGCCAGATTTTCACGCAGGCCTACAGCATAATTGCCGGCAAAAGTGTATTGATATTTAATATTGGGCTCAAAATTGTCGGGATTAAAACTAATATCCGCTTCTATCTTATTCCAGTGGTCCTTTCCTTTTGTCATTGGGAATTTCCTTAACACCGAAACACTACTGGTAGCACCACCCAAACTTACGCGCTTGGAAAACACTCCGGTGCCCCCCTCAACAAATGGAGGCACGAAGGGATAACGATAATAGGCTGCCGAAGGTAGCATTATGGTTTCTGATTGAGGAAAATAAAACACATAGACCTCTAGACGATTCCAAAACTCCATGTCTTCGTCAAAAGGTACTGTAAAACGATTATAGGTCAAGCCCAATTCATAAGAAATGTTGAGCAAATCCAGACATGTGGCAAACAACTTCACCACTCCCGACTCGTCTGTTGTTTTTTTCTCCAATAAATAATCCAGGCGTTCATATGCCGGGTCGCTCAGGTCTTCATTGATGACAATATCCTTTTTGATAGCTGCTTCGAGTTTGCTGATAATCTCAGCTTCTTTTTGAGTAGATTTAATATTTAGGCCAGTCAAATACTTCTGCACAGCCTTGCGTTCCTTCTCAGAAATGTTATAAAATCGCTGATACATAGCTTTGGCCAAATCATTCCAGGTGTACAGACGGCCTTTGCTCTCCTCAGAATAGCTAAGCTTATAATCTACCCGCTGCTGATAAAGATTCGGATCGGAATAATGCTCTTCTTGCTGCGCAGGAATATACTTTTGCTCCGCCCGCATGACTACCTGCTCGTTTTCGATTTTTTTGTCGGGTGTAGGGAAGCCATTATATCCTTTACAGTCAAAGCCTAAATGGTCTGGATGTTGCAACTCAAATACAGCATGCAGTACCGGCACAGAAAACTGAAATTGCTCTGAGCCCCATACATCTGCATTGCGTCTTTCTTCATAGAAAAATTCAATCTCATCTCCTACTTCTACATCCGGAAAGGCCACATGATATTGCAGCACGCCATACTCTGATGTGCTAGACTTAAGGTCTTTCATACCCAGCTCGTGCACCTTACCAGATTTCTTGATAGTGCGCGCTTTGATATCCATCATTTTACCGCGACTCCCCAGCACTAAGGTATTAAAACTTTCAACGCCTTTATCGTCTTGAAGTTTTACAATCTTTTGTACGCTTTTGAAGGTGTACATCTGCTTGTCCGCCTCGCTCCATTCGTAACGAACTTTTCGAAAGTCGTAAATCAGCACTATCGATTCTTTCTTTAGCGAATCGTGTACTGTATGCATTTTGGGCTTGGCCTCCCATCCGGATTGGGCCTGGGCAAAAGCCGGTAATAGGAAGGCGATAAGTAATGCGCCAAGAATATGCTTCATAAAATCATTCATATAAAAAGTAAAAAAATTATTCTTTAGTAATTTCTATTGTCTCACGATAAATTTGCTGCAGGGCAGCCACCATTTTATTATATTCCTCAAACGAGCGGGGCGGTACCACAGCTTGCTTTAATACCACTTTGCTATTGAGGTACACTTTCTGCTCTTTGACCCAATACTCTACCGAAACATGCCCCACATCTTTGAATTCGGAGCTAAGATTTTTGGGCATATGACTCACTTTATACCCCTTAGGAATCTCCAAAACTACAACGTACTGCTCCTCTCTGCTGTAATCGAAATTGAGCGGAGCCTTTCGCTCCATATCATCTACCTTAATATCCTGATAGGGTCGGTTAAGATGCATATTTACAAAATAGTTTTGCCCTACTGCTTTCACATAATCACCAAGTACAAAATCGGCTTCTATAGCCAGACTTCCAAGGCCATTTTCCAAATTCGTATATTCGTAATGCTTTTGAATGTATTTATTATTCCCTCTCTTAGTAATACTGCGCATGAGCTTCTCGATATCCTTGCCGCTTTGCATCAGAATCGTGGAGCCCAAATCCCAGGCTATATGTCCGTCCAGAATCATTTTTGCCTTGCCCTCAATTTGGTTATTTTTCAAAACCATAAATGTAGTATCGACCACCTTAGAGAGTCCGGGTTCAGAATAAGGCAATGTAACTATTTCATATTCTCCGGGTCCAATAGCAATAAAAGCCTCCTTACCCTGCAATGCATAAGGCACATGGCCAAAGGGCGTTACCATATCTGTTGCGTCCATAAAGAGCCACTTCCCATCAATCTTAGCTGCTGCAATCATATGATTGAATGCTGATGGAATAGGCAACTGTTTGATAGAATAAGGTATATCTCTGGTACCTATCCAGGCTCTGCTGCAGCGCAGTCCTGCAATGTCACACATAACCATCAGCAGATTAGACATATCCTTACAGTCGCCATATTGCCGTTTGAATACCAAATCGGCCTCTCTAGGCACGAAACCGCCTAAGCTATCTGAAAATGCTACATAACGTACATTACGCTGCACGTAAGCAAAAATCGATTTTGCTTTTTCATAATTGTCTGACTTGCCCGCTGTAAGTTGTTTCACTTTTGCAATCAAATCCGCCGAAGGCTCATTCTTCAAATCTGCTACAAAATTGTAGCAAAAGCGGTATAAATCATCTGTATTGGACAGATACCGCTTTGTGCTACCAGTTTTGGCATTGGTATATGCGTCCAGACGCAAGAGTAGATGGTCCACATAATGCGCATAGCTGGGTGCATTGGCATATGATTTTACCTTAGGAATGTTCCTGCCTTCCCAAATAATAGTGGTACCATTTTTCTCACTCAACACTCTTTTGGAAACATTGATTTTTCCTTCGCCCCAATAATGGTCTATTGCAGAAAGACCTTTGGGCATGGTCACTTTGATAACCAAATGCTCAATGGGCATATAACTCTGCAACATGAATTTTGGCAGCATATTCAAATCCGTAATCTGAATCTGATACTTCAGATTGGTTCGATTCCCGGATTTAATATTACTGAAGGAAATTTCCAGCTCTTTGCTATCGTCATAAAAAACGAAATCTTCCTTCGCACTCTTAACCAGATGTTGATTGGTTTTCACCGTACGAAAACCTTTTTCAGTAGGTATCAAGGTTGCCGCCTCCCATTTGTTGAGCCGATGAAAATATCCATAAAATATAGACTCCTGATAAAAGCGACCGGTAAACTGGTCATCAATAATCAGTTTTTCCCGCTCTACATCCATAGTGGCCTTTAATTCACCCTTTTCAAAATAAAAGTTGAGATGATAATAATGTTTGGTAAAGACTCCTGCTTCTTCCTTGTATGGCTCATAAGCAAGCTCCTGTGCGTGCCCCGTACTAACGAAAGCCAAGACACAAACACAAAAGCTCCATAGCTTATGCCATACACTGTTCCTTCTCTTCATAGCTTATGAACATTAAAACATTTAAAACCTTATTTGTCCCATGTCAAATTTCAACTTTTTGGCGGACTTTTTTGTAGTCAAATAAGTAGCCTCACCATGCACGAAGTCATCTACATAAGGGATATGCACTAGCGCCTTACCGTTAGCATCGTAAAATTTCTCATCTCCATGCTTGCGGTCTTTCCGGTAGGTAACCTCATAATACAAATTACCATTTGGCATCCAGCGTTTATAAGAGCCTTCAAACATTCCCTTAGAAAAATTTCGCTCCTCAGCAAGTTTACCATTACTGTAATATAAGCGTTGAGTTCCCTCCAAAAGATTGTTTTTCCAGGCAAATTCTATTGCCTTGGCACCCGATGCATAGAACGTCTTCACAATGGCGGTACCTGCATGCACTGGTTTCATCGGCAATTCCTGACCATTGGCATCTAAATAAGAATAGCCTACTAGATTGCCAAAGTCAAAATACAGGACGGCAGCAATTTGGTTATTATCTCCTATTATCAAATTTCTACCATGCCTTTTACCATCTGTGTATTGGTAATCATAGCGCAACATACCATTGACGTATGTTTTATAAGAACCCTCCAAATCGCCATCATCATAATTCACTTCATCCGTAACATTGCCCAATGGGTCGTAATATACAAAAGCACCATGGCGCTTTCCTTTCTTAAATTCACCTACATAGCGCTTTTGCCCACCGAAGTAAAAACTCTCAAATCGGCCATGCGCTTTGCCATACTCATACTTACCGGTAGTAAGTATTTGCTTATCAGGAGCGAAACTCTCATAGGTGCCATGATAGTAACCATACTTCACAGCCACGGTCACTTCGATATTGCCATTAGGGTAAATTTGCTTCAACTTACCTTCTCCTTTAGGTAAATACTGCTCATTGATTACTTTTCCGGCATCGAATTGTTTTAGTCCTACAAGCATACCTTGATCATAAATATACGTCAGGTGATGCTTACCGTAGAAATCATGATGCTTTTCATCTCCATTCTTTTTGCCATCCAGCATAAAATAGTCCAGAGACACTTTTCCATTATGATAAAATGACTGCCAGTTTCCGACCTCTGTATCATCCATCATCCACCCTTTATAATTGAGCTCAGCAGATTCTTCAAATCCTTGATACAATCCGTTTTCATCACCATCTTTGTACTGACGGGTATGACTTAAATTTCCATTTTCGAAATAGTACTTGGCATCGCCAGACATTTTGCCATCATCGTAATTCAGTTCCGAACGCAGCACTCCGGAATCAAAATAATTTTTCACCAGACCGTGTACATTGCCATTCTGATTCAAAGGAGCATACTTAATCCTAACACCATATTCATTAAATAATTCCAGCACGGCAATACCTTTGGCATCTTCTTTTTGATACACTACTTTGCCGCTTTTATCCTTAAACAGCGACGATACCAGTTTTCCGGCTTCATATTTCAATGTCCCAAACTCCTTCTTATTGCTGTCAAAATAGCGCACATAACCATGTAGTGTTCCTTCCTTAAATTCCTGAGTATAATATTTATCTGAATAGGAATAATACTCCTCCATAAGACCATTGGGCACACCATTTACATAGGTGCATATGGTACTGGGCTTGCCATTGGCATAATATGATTTATAAGCACCATGATATTTACCATCCTTATAGTTGATATCATAGCTTAGTGTTCCATCCTCGTAAAATTCCTTATAATTACCATCGATGGCACCGCCTTTTAGCGAATATTCCTTGTACAGCTTACCATTGGTATGGTAAAACTTCATCGGACCATCTATCAACTTTTCCCAATCTGGCCCTTGATATACCCGAGTATAATATTCTGAGCCCGACAAATGCTGCATTACTACTTTAAGATTACCATTCCCCAGCTTCTCTTGCTTGGAATATGGGAGACCGTTATATTTATAATCTGTCCGCCTCAGAAATTCGCCTTGCTCGTCATAGGTAATGGTATAATCGATAAATCCACTTTTTGCATATCTGGTTAATGTTCCTACTAGCTCCCCATTTTTATATTCTTCTTCCAGACTGACAGAACCATCAGGGAAATAATACTTCCATTTTCCATCCTTCTTGGCTTCAGAGTTAAACCTACCTTCAGCTGTAAGTAAATGGTCTTTATATAATTTTACATATCCGGCGGCCGGCGTGGCAAAAGAGCTATCGGCCGGTTTGCCCAACACAATAATACCTTCGGCGGGAAAAGCAAATGCCTTGGCATTATTGAAGCTCCGCTTTTTGTATTCCAGCTCGTTGGTAGCATATATCATATCAAAATAAGGAACGATAATGCCACGCATCTCAGCGGCTTTGCCCTTCCCTTTTTTACTACCCAAATGCTTGTCCACATCTTCAATACCATACTCGGATAATAAATAGAGGATATAATCGTCAAATTTGCCTTTGTCTTTGATTTGCGTTAACAGGGGCACATAGTACTGCATCACAAAATTCTTGTCATTGGCATCAAAGGTCAATAAATCAAATACTACGCTCAACTGGCGCACCAGTGCATAGTCAATGCGGGATGACATTTTATAATCTTCCTTCAGTGCTACCTCAGAGTGAATCACCTCACTGATGTTATCAAATACTTTATGACGATATTTTGAGGTCTTCTTTCTATATGCTTCTGTGATATAATCTCTTTGCAGGGCTATATGATCCAGAATTGTCAGCACTTTATGGGCTTCTTCTGAATTGCTGATGAAAATTAAAGAAGTTTGTGCAGCAATAAGCCCCTCCGCCATGCGTCCCTGAGCGATATACACAACCCCAAGCATATAATGGGACCG
>DATGQB010000103.1:0-6942 GCA_035304405.1 Edaphocola sp. | reverse complement strand
ATATCAGGCCGAAGGAGTGCCGCTATATGTGCTCATTGACAAAAAGGGCTATATCATATCTTCAAATGCTCCCAGACCATCACATAGAGCAAGGCTGGAAGAGATGATAGATAAAGCACTGAGCGCGCAATAAAAAAGCGTGAGGGATAGCAGTGGAAAGGGCATGGGGCAGGTACCCGACGCGGAGCGGACGGTGCCTGCCCCATGCCCTTGTAGCGAATAGCCCGGACCCGCCGCATGTGCTTGGCTGCAAACCTGAATAGCCCCGCAGACTAGTATCTGTGACCGCGCCGGGACGCCCAGATAATCTGTGGCGGCGGGGCACGCCCAAAAATAAAAACAGCCAACACTTTGATAAGCGTTGGCTGTTTTGCAATAATTAGGGCAGATTACTAGCGTAGTCTGTCTAAAGATTTGATAAGTTTTTCGTCTTTGCGGATGCCTCGCAATGCCAGCAATAATGCAAAAAATGCTATTACAGGCAGGAACATACCAATCCATAATGTGCCACCGCTGTCGGGATAATGGCTCCAGAACGAACTGAGGCCTACGTAAAGCCAAAACAGTAAGGCGATGAGCAGCAATATGTTTATCCATATAAGTCCTATCTGGCGCTTACGTGTTTTGAACAGAAAGATGGTAACCAGGCTGAGAAGCATGCTACCCGCTACCAATGCAATGGCGAGAAAATTGTTACTGATAGATTTTACATCATTGTAATCTTTGACCACCTCTGCAGGCATGCTCGTTACGTCGAGAGTAGGCAGCTTATACACATCTACATAAAACATGGCCAGCATAAGCAGTGCGGCTACCAAAAGCCAAACGGTTTGAATTCTTTGAATCATAATGATATCTATTTAGCTTAGCAAAAGTATTAATCAATGTACTCGAAAGGTAGATAATTTTTCAATACCGCCGGCATTTTTATACCTTTCTCCGTTTGGTTGTTTTCGAGTATAGCGGCCAGAATTCTAGGCAGGGCCAGAGAGCTACCGTTGAGCGAGTGTACCAGCTCTATCTTGCCGGCCTCATTGCGGTATCTCATCTTCATACGATTGGTCTGGAAAGATTCGAAATTAGAAACCGAACTTACCTCCAACCAGCGTTGCTGAGCGCTGCTATACACTTCAAAATCATAGGTGAGTGCAGAGGTAAAGCTCATATCGCCACCGCAGAGGCGCAGTATTCTATATGGCAGTTCCAGAGACTGTATCAGCTTTTCTACATGCGCCACCATCTCTTCCAAAGCATTGTAGGAGTCTTCCGGACGTACAAACTGTACGATTTCTACTTTGTCAAACTGGTGCAGGCGGTTTAGGCCACGCACATCCTTACCATAACTACCCGCTTCTCTTCTGAAACACGGCGTATAGGCAGTCATTTTGATTGGTAACTGCTCTGCTTTTACAATTTCATCACGAAATACATTGGTCACCGGTACTTCGGCGGTAGGTATCAGATAAAAATTATCCTCTGTGGCATGATACATCTGTCCTTCTTTATCCGGCAGCTGTCCGGTACCGTATGCAGAAGCTTCATTAACCATAATCGGCGGTTGTATTTCCAGAAATCCCGCATCGGTGTTATAGTCGAGGAAGTATTGCACCAAGGCGCGTTGCAGGCGTGCGCCTTTACCTTTATAAAAAGGAAAACCGCTGCCGGTAACTTTGTTGCCTAGTTCGAAATCTATAATATCGTATTTGCTGCAGATATCCCAGTGCGGCAATGCCTCTGCACCAAGCTCCGGAATATTGCCGCCTGTGCGCACTACTTCATTGTCCTCAGCCGTTTTACCTTCCGGTACAGAGCTATGTGGCAGATTGGGCAGGCTCACCAATTTTTCTTCCAGTTCTGCTTCAAGTGAGGCCAGCTCTTGCTGTAGCGCAGCGGCTTCCGATTTCTTGGCAGCCACTTCTTTTTTTGCTGCCTCAGCTTCGTCTTTTTTGCCTTGAGCCATTAAAGCGCCAATAGACTTAGAGGCTTGGTTCATACTTGCTGTCAACGATTCGGAGATTGCTTGCACTTGTCTCTTTTTTTCGTCAAGGGCGATAATCTCGTCAACAATATCCAAATTTTGAACATGCTTTTTCTTCAGTCCTGCAATGATGCGCTCTCTCTCCTGCGCATTTCTAAATAAGTTGATCGGCAACATAGCTAAATATGTGAATAAAATTAGAGGGCAAATGTATGATTTTTGATTTAATACTGGATGTAAATCCGGACTGAGGGAGGGTAATTGCTACGATTAATAGGAGCATTACTGTACAATATGATGAATATTTGCGATGCGACTGGTCTTGAAATTTCTCAATTGGGTATTGGAAATCTTCCCTGCGCCATATTAATAAGTCTGTTGCGGTAGAAAATTGACCTGCATCCGTAAAGAAGAAACATTGCATTCCTGAGCATAGCCAATACTAGTGGTGGGATGGTTAAGTTTTATAAGCGAGCTTACATACCGATGACCTGCTGTATGAGCGCCATATTTTTGAATGGATATACAGCCCGTCTGGAAGCTTATATAGGTGTGTGTGAAGGACCTTCCCAACTATTATATGCACATTTTGAGGAATAAACAGATTATATGCCAACTAATCCTGGACATATAGTGTCTTGTAAGTTAATAATAAAAACCCTTAATCATGAGATTGAACCCTGTTTATTTCTTAATGCTCTTATTCTTTGTCGCATCTCAGACAAAAGCCGCAACCAATATTACCACACCGGAGGTGAGCGGTACCTGGACCTTAAGCGGGTCGCCTTACAAAATCTATAATGACATTACGCTGCCTATTGGTGCCAGCCTAACTATTGAGCCTGGCGTGGAAATTGCATTTATGGGGCATTATACCTTTGGAATATATGGCTCCATACAAGCCATAGGAACAGAAGAGCAGCGAATAATATTCAGAGCAAATGATACGCTCAACTGGAACAATTTTACGGTAGTAGATGGAGGATGGAAAGGAATGTTTGTCAATTTTTATGGCAGTGCCAATCTGCCCTTCCCCAGATTTGAATATTGCACCTTTAGAGATGTGAAGGCATTCAATAATAACGCCTTCATCTTAGATTACAAGGTGATGAACATTTCAAACTGTATTTTTCAAAATAATTATGCAGCATCAGATGTGATTTCGCTCAAATCATATGGGAATGGTATTAGGAGTAAACTCCATTTTATAGACAATCAGTTGTACAATAATCATGGTGGCGGCGTGCTAACCACCCTATTTACCGATAGCTCATGGGTGATAGGCAACAAGTTTTTTGAAAATTATGTAGAGAACTCTGTCTATGTGAAAAACTGTGCGAACGATACCAGTAATCATGTGCTGTTGTTTCATGATAATGATGTTTACAACAATAATATAAGCGGAGAGCGCCCGGTAGTGGCCACATCTGCCGGTGGAGATGATTATATTGTAAATAATCGCATTGCATACAATTCATCTATTTTGCAGGGGGCTGTGTCGGTAAGTTCTAAAAAGGCATTAATAGACAGAAATTTAATCGTAAATAATAGACGTGAACAAAAGGGGGGCTATGTGTGCGGTGTCAATGATGGCGGTGCAGGGCTGCATCTCTTGGGCCAAATTGTACTCACCGACCTACCCAATACCAATATTTATACCGTCAGCAACAATATAATAGCCAATAACTACTCTGACCTAAACGGAGCAGGAATCTGGGCGCAGCATTGCAAAGTGAATATAGTAAATAATACCATCGTTAATAACTTATCTCAGGAAAGAGGAGCTGCCATACATGCTGCCGGTGGCAACTGTAGTGCAACGGTGCATAATAACATCATTCAGGGAAACAGGATGATGAACAGTGATACCAGCTACAATGTTTTTAATTTCAGTCCTTTGATGCAGCATGTACGCGTAACCAACAACCTGATAGATTACCGATATACTTTTGCACCTAATAATGTGATAGGCTTAGATTCCAATTTGTATAAGCCTCAGATGGAACTATCCAATCCTACTCCAGATGCCGGTCATTACTATGATGCTACGGTGGCAGACTTTGGCCCCACAGCGCAAAGTAACTCCATTATTAATCAAGGCGACAATGCATTGATCGGATATGGTACCCTTGATTTTCTGGGCAATCCGCGCATTGCAGGTGCCAGCATAGATATGGGTGCTATAGAACTGATATCAGGCACCAATATTAGAAATATCGGAGCAGAAGATAATATTAGTATTTATCCGGTGCCGGCCAATGGTAGTCTGTGGTTGGATAATACCGGTAACAGTAAAATTAGCGGCATCAGAATGTTCCTATTAAATGGCCAGGAGCTGGCGGTAGCAACTTCCTTAATAGGTGATAAGTATCATTTGTATTTTCCTTCGGCAGCCGGTGGCAAATATGTATTGCATATTCAATTTGTCGATGGTAAGCATGCAGTAAAGACATTCATCAATATTAAATAAAGAGCGCAGCCTAATAGGTGAAGTAATGCAGGGTATAATGTACCCTGCATTTGTTATTTCACTACATGCAGCAGCACAATATAGTTAGGTCTTTTACACCCCTATTATCAGTTGAATGGCACATGCCGTGCAGAGCGTACAGCTGGAGTTTGCAGCAGAGCTTGCCGATAGGTATCCAAGACCTTCTGCGCAGAATAGACATAGTGAGGGCATGGGCTGAAGGTATGGGTCCCAGCGATTGCATGAAAGAAGAAAATTTCATTCTGAAAAAGGCAAAAAAAATTTGGCAGGAAAAAAATGTTAATTATTTTTGCAACCCTGAACGAGACAGAAGTACTCTCGAGGAAATTCATCAAAGGATGAAAGCCGGGATAGGAAGTGTGAAGTTGCTAATAAGCCAAGAAAAATAATCAACAAAAAATTTGGAAGTTGTTAGTTTTTTTCTACCTTTGCAATCCCAAACGACGAGAGAAGTTTCGAAGTAAGGAAAAGTAGTTCTTAATTTTATTCAGATAATATTTGCGCCGCTTTAGCTCAGTTGGTAGAGCAGCTGATTTGTAATCAGCAGGTCGCTGGTTCAAGTCCGGCAAGCGGCTCTTTTAATATACTTTCACCAGGCTCTTTTTTCGGAAAGAGATTTGGTAAGAGGGTAGGTGGCCGAGTGGTTAAAGGCGGCAGACTGTAAATCTGCTCACGCAAGTGTACGGAGGTTCGAATCCTTCCCTGCCCACAAAAAAAGTTTGCAAATATTATTGATATTTGCGGGAGTAGCTCAGTTGGTAGAGCGACAGCCTTCCAAGCTGTAGGTCGCGGGTTCGAGCCTCGTCTCCCGCTCATTACAAAGGAAATTATAGCTAATTGGCTTGGAGCTGGTTAGCTTTTCTGATTTATACATCAGCTGTTGTAGCTCAGTGGTAGAGCACTTCCTTGGTAAGGAAGAGGTCGGCAGTTCAATCCTGCTCAACAGCTCAATAAAAAATCATTACCGAGGTGCTTCCATAGAGGATTGATAACCAAAGGAGATGAAGAATTATATTGGATGAAGAAGGATTGCAAACAAATGTCTGCAATTTTTTTTTGTACAATATAAAATAATATGCGTACATTTGCAATCTATTTTGTAATATAAGAACTTAGAAAATCTAGTTTCAAAACAACTCTTTAAAAAGAATAACAATGGCAAAAGAGACCTTTAACAGGGAGAAACCCCACGTAAACATTGGTACTATCGGTCACGTTGACCACGGTAAAACTACTTTGACAGCTGCTATTACAACTGTATTAGCTAACAAAGGTATGGCTGCAAAGAGAGGATACGATGAGATTGACGGTGCGCCTGAAGAAAGAGAGCGTGGTATCACAATCAATACTTCACACGTAGAATATCAAACAGAAAATCGTCACTATGCTCACGTTGACTGTCCAGGTCACGCCGACTATGTGAAAAACATGATTACGGGTGCTGCTCAAATGGACGGTGCTATCTTGGTTGTAGCTGCTACTGATGGTCCGATGCCACAAACTAAAGAGCACATCCTTTTGGCTCGTCAGGTAGGTGTACCTCGTATCGTTGTTTTCATGAACAAAGTTGACTTGGTTGACGATCCTGAAATCTTAGAATTAGTAGAATTAGAAATCCGCGAGTTATTATCTAAATACGATTACGATGGAGACAACACTCCAATCATCAAAGGTTCAGCTCTGTCTGGCTTGAATGGTGAGCCTGCTGGTATTGCTCAAATCGAAGAATTGATGGCTGCAGTAGATGAGTACGTTCCATTGCCTCCTCGCGCTGTAGATCAACCATTCTTGATGTCTGTTGAGGACGTATTCACTATCACTGGTCGTGGTACTGTAGCTACTGGTCGTATCGAGCGTGGTGTTATCACTGTAGGTGACAACGTAGAAATCGTTGGTTTCAACGACAAACCATTAACTTCTACTTGTACTGGTGTAGAAATGTTTAAGAAAATTCTTGACCGTGGTGAGGCTGGTGACAACGCTGGTATCTTGTTGCGTGGTATCGAGAAAAAAGATATCCGTCGTGGTATGGTAATCGTTAAACCTAACTCTATCACTCCGCACACTGAGTTCAAAGGTGAGGTTTACGTTCTGTCTAAAGAAGAAGGTGGTCGTCACACTCCATTCTTTAACAAATACCGTCCTCAGTTCTACTTCCGTACTACCGATATCACTGGTGAAGTAATGTTACCAGAAGGCGTTGAAATGGTAATGCCTGGCGATAACGTTAACTTGCACGTGAAATTGATCGCTCCTATCGCTATGGAGAAAGGTCTGAAATTCGCTATCCGTGAAGGTGGTCGTACAGTAGGTGCTGGTCAAGTTACCGAAATCATCAAATAATTATAAAGTAAATTCTCTTTATAAAGAAAAGTCCTCGACAATCTGTCGGGGACTTTTGCTTTAGGGCAGTTTCCTCTCCGGGCGGCCGCCCTCCTTTCTTACTCGCTACTTGGCTAAGCTTCTTTAGCTC
>DATGQB010000102.1:0-5861 GCA_035304405.1 Edaphocola sp. | reverse complement strand
CAAGTTTCAATTTACTAAAAAGTTTCAATTCTACTCGTGAGCCGGATAAAATTGTGGCTCTTTGGCAAGGCTGGCTTTTGTGCGGTGGCTTTGTGTGCCTTGCCAATGTGCCACAATGTGTGTGAGCCTGTTGATGTAATGCTCATAAGCTAATTTTTTATTGTACCATTGATAAATGGTTGCACACAATTCCCATATATACGCAACTGATTGATATGCTACAGCGGGTGTTTTGGGAGTCTTATATCGTAGTTTCTCAAGGATGATTATCTGAAAATGTGTGCTTTACGGCGCTTACACTATTTTTATTGTTTTTAGAAGTTTGTACTTAATTTTGAAAAGGCCTATATACAAAACGCGCAATAAGACCCAAGGTATCTCACGGTTTATATATATGCCTGCCAGAATTAGCTAAGGCTCGTAGGGTTATGTAGCGCCTTTCTGCCTGAGGGATAGCAGCGGATACCCCGCAGTGAGGCACGCCCAAATACTCAAAATGAAAAAGTGTGTATGCTATGGATAGGGGCATACACACTTTCGCTAAAATATAAAGGCAAAAAATAACTATAAGGAACCGAAAATCTGGCTTTCTACATTGGCATCGGGCAAATGCTTCATCTTGTTTTTATAACCATGTGTTTGTATCCAATAGGCTATCCAAAGAATAAAACCTGCCAGACCAAGGAGGCTGTTTAGACCCGATAGTAATGGATTTACATTGCTACTGCTTTGCAAGGCCATTTCCATCATTTCGGGGTCGCCCATATTGGCATACATCTCCCATACATCGGGTAGGGTGTACAGACCTATCAGGAAATTGAGGAAATTGCAGACGGCCATAGACATTCCTACCATGTATGTAGGTCGGGGATTGTCAGGAATCTGACCTTTTGCTGCATATTCGGCGGCTATGGTGGCGCTTATCTTCTTGGCCACATAAAACATATAAAATATGTTGAAAAGGGGGATGATAAGTAGCCAGACGTAGCCGGGTTTCATCATTCTGTTCTCGGGAGCGGCGGCTTTGACGGTGTTTTGCAAATTCAACAAATAGAGAATCGCAATCGTGAGACCAATTAGGAAAAAGATGAGAAAAACGGATAAAAATGCTGCAATCATAAGCGCTTGGATTTTTAAGGATGAGTAAATGATATTATGATTTTGACACAAAATCATTGCAATATACCCAAATTTATGTTAATGTGCCGTACGAAAACCCGGTTTAATTTTCAACATTGTGGATAATGGCGCTTTTTTGACAGTTTGGCGGCATTAAAACCATTATATTTGCGATACTATTTTAAGTACTAGAAATGAGTGAGACTAATAATGGACTTCCTGCAGAAGAGCAGGGCGCTAATGAAGCCGGTAATAGAGTAGTTGCGATAAATATCGAAGAGCAAATGAAAACGGCCTATATCGACTATTCCATGTCGGTAATTGTGGGTCGTGCGCTCCCAGATGTTAGAGACGGACTCAAGCCGGTGCATCGCCGTATTCTGTACGCGATGAATGAATTGGGTATGGATTTCAACAAGCCGTATAAAAAATCTGCCCGCGTGGTGGGTGAGGTTTTGGGTAAGTATCACCCACACGGCGACTCCTCTGTATATGATGCTATGGTGCGTATGGCGCAGCCATGGAGTATGCGTTATATGCTGGTGGACGGACAAGGTAACTTTGGCTCTCAGGACGGTGACGGCCCGGCAGCTATGCGTTATACCGAGGTGCGTATGCAGAAGTTTACCGAAAGCATGATACAGGATATAGACAAGGAAACTGTTGATTTCGGCCTGAACTTTGACGACTCGCTTAAAGAGCCTACCGTACTGCCTACACGTATCCCGCACTTGCTGGTAAATGGTTCTAGTGGTATTGCCGTGGGTATGGCTACCAATATCATGCCGCATAACCTTACTGAGGTCATTAATGGCTGTATTGCCTATATCGATAATCAGGAAATTACTATCGAAGAGCTGATGAATTATGTGAAGGCTCCTGATTTCCCTACCGGCGGTATCATATATGGTATGGATGGGGTGAGACAGGGCTTTATGACCGGCCGTGGTAGGGTAGTACTGCGCGGTAAGGTAGAAATTGAAACCCTAAAATCGGGCAAGGATCAGATTGTCATCACCGAAGTGCCTTATCAGGTGAGCCGTGATGCGCTGGCCGAAAAAATAGGCTATCTGGTCAACAATAAAATAATAGATGGCATTACCCATGTAGCCAACGAATCTAACAAAGAAGGTACTCGTATTGTGGTAGAACTGCGTAGAGATGCGGTGGCTCAGGTGGTAGTGAATCAGTTATACAAATATAGCGAGCTGCAAACTTCTTATGGTATCAATAATGTAGCGCTGGTGAATGGTCGTCCACGTACCTTGAACCTGAAAGATTTGATATCGGAGTTTGTACACTTCCGCATGGATGTGGTAACTCGTCGTACACAATATGAACTGAGCGAAGCCGAAAAACGCGCGCATATCCTCGAGGGGTATATGAAGGTAATAGGTAGCCGTGCCGATTTGGATGAGGCTATCCGTATTATCAGAGAAAGCGCCACCCCTGATGATGCCCGTCAAGGTTTGATAGACCGCTTTGGACTGTCTGATATTCAGGCTCGTGCTATTCTGGAGCTGCGTTTGCGTACGCTCACCGGTCTGGAAATTGATAAGATTCGCAGTGAGTATGAAGAATTGCTCAAAACTATTACCCATTTGAAAGAAATTCTGGGCAGTGAGCAAATGCGCTATGACATTATTAAAACCGAGCTGCTGGAAGTGCAGAAGAAATATGGCGATGAGCGCCGCTCTGAAATTCAGTATGCTTCTGGTGAAATGCGCATCGAAGATATGATTGCCGATGAAGATGTGGTGATTACCATTTCTCATCTGGGATACATCAAACGTACTTCGGTAGCCGACTATCGTGCACAACGCAGAGGCGGTCGCGGAGCCATGGGTGGCAAAACCCGTGATGAGGACTTTATAGAACATCTCTTCATCGCCTCCACGCATCACACTTTGCTATTCTTCACAGAAAAAGGTCGCTGCTACTGGCTCAAGGTATATGAAATACCGGAAACAGAGCGTAATGCTCGCGGTAGAGCTATCCAAAACTTAATGCAAATCCCAACCGATGATAAAATCCGTGCCGTCTTAGATGTACCGGACTTGTCTGACGAGGCATTTGTAGAAGAGCACAATATAGTATTGTGTACCAAGAAAGGGATTATTAAGAAAACCAAGCTCAAAGACTTTAGCCGTCCGCGCCAGACCGGAGTGAACGCAATTACTATTGTTGAAGGCGACCAGTTGCTGGATGCCGCCCTTACTGATGGCAATAGCTTTATCATGATGGCCGTGAAGTCGGGCAGAGCGATAAGCTTCCCTGAAGACAAAGTAAGAGCAACGGGTAGAGGTGCAATTGGTGTGACTGGTATAGAATTGGAAAATGAAGATGATGCCGTTGTGGGTATGATATGCTTATCAAAAGGCTTTAAAGACAGAGATAAGCAAGTATTGGTGGTGTCTGAAAATGGTTTGGGCAAGCGTACCCCATTCTTCGAACTGCTGCCTGAAGATGCCAGCGATGAAGAAAAAGAAAAGGCATTTACACTTACCAATGAGGATGGCACAGAAAGTCTGTACCAGCTGAGCTACAGAATTACCAATCGTGGTGGTAAAGGGGTGAAAACCATGAATATCACTGAAAAAACAGGTGGATTAGCAGGACTTATAGCCGTATCTGACGCTGACGACCTGATGATTACCTGCAAAAGCGGGCTGACCATCAGAATGACGGTAGAAAGTGTACGCGAAGCAGGTAGAGCTACTCAAGGTGTAAAACTCATCAACTTAGATGAGCAAGATCAGATTGCTGCCATTGCGCGCATACAGGAGCAGGAAGATAAGGGTGAGGAAACAGAGGATGCTGCCGGTACCGAGGGCGATGCAGCTAGTGGTACGGGTGCAGATGGCGCTACCAATGCTGAAGAATCATCACCTGAAACTGAAGCATAAAGAAAAGTATAGCATCAAGCGGGCTGGTGCTCACCGGCCTGCTTGATAAATATCCACCACAGGTAAAAATTATTAAAAGAAAAGATAAGCATTAGAGTAAGTAGCATCCTTGCACACTCTGTTCAAAAGCAAATGGCACAACTAAACTTAAAACGACCTGTAGCATTTTTCGACCTGGAAACCACCGGAGTAGATCCGGCTAAAGACCGTATTGTAGAAATAGCTATCGTAAAACTCAATCCGGACGGGAGCAAAGAAACTTATGAGCGCAGGATCAATCCTGAGCGCCCTATTCCGCCGGAGACAACAGCCATCCATGGCATCAGCGATGAGGATGTCAAAGATTGCCCCACATTCAAGCAGGTGGCGCATGAAATCAACAATTTTATCAAAAACTGTGATTTAGGCGGATATAATTCCAATAAATTTGATATTCCTTGTTTGGCAGAAGAATTGCTCCGAGCCGGCATCCCGGTTGATTTCAAAAGCAGAAGACTAGTAGATGTGCAACAGGTGTTTTACAAAATGGAACCTAGAACGCTATCTGCAGCCTATAAATTTTACTGCAATCAAGATTTGGAGAATGCTCATGAGGCCATGGCAGACGTCAATGCTACCATTGCCATTCTCGAAGCTCAGCTGGATAAATATGAAGGGCAGATAGAAAACGATGTGAATGCACTGCACAAATTTACCGGAGGCGATGATTATGTTGACTATGCCCGAAGGATTATTATGAAGGACGGTGTACCAGTGTTTAATTTCGGCAAACACAAAGGTGTACCCGTGGCCACTGTTTTCAAAAAGGAGCCGCAGTATTACGATTGGATGATGCAGTCCGACTTTGCATTGCATACCAAGCAATGTATCTCAGAAATTCTTAACCAGACATTGCTCAAAAAATCCTAATCCATAGACCTAAGCGAAAAAAGTTGAAGAAAGTTGTAATTATACCCACTTATAACGAAAAGGAAAATGCTCCCCTTATCATTGCAGCAGTGATGGAACTGGAGGGCAATTTTCATGTTCTTATCGTGGACGACGGCTCGCCTGACGGCACTGCGGCAATTGTAAAAGATTTGATGCAGCATAAATATCCCGGTCGACTACACATTATTGAGCGCTCCGGCAAGCTGGGTCTGGGTACGGCCTATATCACCGGCTTTAAATGGGCACTGGCACAGGGTTATGAATATATTTTTGAGATGGATGCAGATTTTTCGCATAATCCCAAGGACCTGTTGCGACTCTATGATGCATGCGCCACCGGGGGTGCAGATGTGAGTATCGGTTCTAGATATGTCAAGGGTGGTAAACTCGAAAACTGGCCTGCCGACCGTATCTTCATTTCCAAAGGTGCCTCTATATACACTCGCCTCATCACCTGGATGCCGATAAAAGACACCACTGCAGGTTTTATGTGTTATAAGCGCAAAGTATTGGAGGCCTTGCCTTTAGATGAAATTCGCTTTATTGGTTATGCCTTCCAGATAGAAATGAAATACAGAAGTTGGAAGAAAGGATTTAAAATCAAAGAGGTGCCAATTACCTTCACCGACAGGGTGCTGGGTAGCTCCAAAATGACCAAAGGTATTATCAAAGAAGCTGTTTTAGGCGTTTGGAGGCTGAAGTGGCATGTTAAGTAAACTTATTCCGTTTTTTAAGTATATTTAAGTATATCCGCAGCTCAATCCTGCGGATATTTTGTTGGCCCTAGGCTCATTAGGTTTCAATGAATGCTGAAGGAACCAATGTCAATCATAGTGCATTCGAGGCTCTAGCTGTTCGGTCATTACTGTCAAACAGCCGAATATAGAAATAGTAATTGGTATGCAG